>NZ_JAALCR010000012.1 GCF_011065895.1 Paludisphaera rhizosphaerae
AGACGAACCAGGAGTTTTGGGACCAGAGGCCAACCCCATTGGCTTCGCTTTTCCGGTCCAGCGAACGAGCCGCTCGGACGTAACTCTTGAATCCGAAACACCATGGCGCTTGAAATCCGGCTCAGGAAATTGGCTTCGATCGACCGTTTTCTCCACGATTCCGTGGCGCTCTCCACCGCTCTGCTCGATCTTCTCCTGGCCGACTCTTCTCAGATAGGAACGTACGACCAAATCGTGAATGCTGGCATCGCCTGTGGGAGATCTTTGAGCCGCTGAACAGGAGACTGATACTCTCTCGGACGGAGGCCGCCGCACCTTGCCCCCATCAAAGGCCGGAGATACGCTTCAGCGAGATCCGAGGGGTCGGCGAACCCGTAAAAACTGGTGAGAAGGCCAAAAACGAGGGGCCGCGATGGGGACGAGGGCACAGTTCGAATCCTGCCCTGTCGACGCCTGGCCGCTCATTCTCTCGCGGCTTGCCGACGCCGGCGTCTGCATTGATGGACAGGGGGAGGAAAGGGGCATGCCTTGGTGCGATTGTCGCCTCGGCAGGGCTTCGATTGGAGTGTCGCTGGAACCAGATAAAGACGTGGACAATGTCACGTTGTACTGCAGTGCATTCCGCTATTGGCGGGGGTTCCCCATGACGGCCCACCTGTACGGGATCGTGACCGCCGTCGTCCGCCTCACGGCGCGTGAAGCCGCCTCCTGACGGGACGCCTTGCCCATTTTACCACTTGCTCTGGAGCCGAATCCTTCTATGCGTTCACGCGACGAGGTCTCGAACCTGGCGAGGTCTTTGACGTTGGTCGAGCCGCGACCCGCGAGTCTCCCCCCCGAATTGCCGGACCGCTTGGACGACGATTACCTCGTTTTCCTCCGGGATACCAACGGGGGGTACACTCCCGATCGCATGTTCCACTTTTTCGGTGCATCCGGCCCGCCGGAGCACGACGTCATCCATTGGAATCACGTGGACCTTTGGAAGAAACACTTCGGCCTCGACGACCAGTGTTTCGTCTTCGCCGAGGACGTATTTGGAAATCAGTACTACTATGCGCTCGGGACCCGTCGAAGGATGGTCCGAATCCTATGCTTTGACGATGGCTCCAGCACTTCCTGCGCCTCCGATTTCCAGGGCTTCATCGGCAACGTCGTGCTCAACGAGGAGGTGACGCGCGAATACTTCCGAGTGATGGATCAATTGCTACGCGCGACGGGATCGCCCTATCCCCTCTTCACTCACGTTTCCAGCAAGGTTCCGTCCTGCCTGGGCGGCGACGACCGTGACGTCGATAATCTGGAATTCGCCAACTCGATCGACCACCTGAACTTCATGGGGCAGATCGTCAAGCAGACCGAAGTGCTTCCCCCGGGCACAGTTGTCAGGGACGTCGTCCTCGATCCTGCGACGGGAGAGCTCAAGCTTGTGATCTGAAGGTGTGTCGGCCCCGTCCGGTCGCCAATTTCGTCGGCCTCGTCTTTCCCCGTTGAATTGCGTCCGGGACGACGCCACCATCGGAACGTCGCGGCGTCCGCCTCGAAGGCCGAGGCGGTCCCGGCTCGCCCAAGTCGGGGCCGAACGTCCGGCGTCCATCGCCTACTTCAGGGCGTTGAGGGAACGGCACACGACTCGGAGAAGGACCGATCATGACGACTCTGGCCGCGATTCTTCTCCTGGCATCGTCGTTGCCCGCGCAAGCGTCGGATTCGCTGGAGGCTCGTTGCGACGCCCTCTACCGGGAATTCGCCGACGCCCAGCGGAAGTGGTCCGAGGCTTCGCATCGGGGGACGCCGGGCGAAAGCGGGACGCCGAGGCCGGACGGCGCGGCGTTCGCCCGAAAGTTCCTGGCGATGGCGAAGGAGCATCCGGACGACCCCGCCGCTGCGCTTGCGCTGTCGCGGGCGATGTGCGTCGACCCGTTCGGGGCTTCGTGGGGCGAGACGCTCGATGCGATCGAGGCGAAGCACGTCGCGTCGCCGGAGATCGGCCCCGTCCTCTCCACGATCTCGTTCGACCTCACGCGGCCGAAGGTCGAACCTTTCCTGCGGCGGGTCATGCAGGAGAATCCCTCGGCGGAAGTCCGGGCCGACGCCGCCCTGGCGCTCGCCGAGCACCTCCGGCGCATCGCCCGGCAATCGAAGGATCTCCGCGAGCATCCCGGGCTCTTCGAGCGCGAGGGGCTGACCGCGGCCGACAGGGACGTCATGAGCCGCGTTCGCGACCGCGACGGCGAGGCTCTGAGACGCGAGGTGGAGCAGATCCTCGAACTCGTCACACGCGACTACGCCGGCGTCGTGTATGACGAGAGTCGCAAGCTCACCTACGCCGATCGCGCCCGGACGCTGCTCCACGAGATCCGCGACCTGACCGTCGGCAAGCCCGCGCCCGAGATCACGGGCGTCGACTCCCAGGGTCGGCCGATGAAGCTGAGCGAACATCGAGGCAAGGTCGTCGCCCTCATCTGGTGGGCCTCGTGGTGCGCCCCCTGCATGGCGATGGTCCCCCACGAACGCGAACTGGCCGAGCGCTACAAGGATCGACCGTTCGTGATCCTCGGGGTCAACGGCGACGAGGACGCGGCCCGGATGCGGTCGCAGATCCAGGAGCAACGCGTCTCCTGGCGCTCCTGGGCCGACGGCGGCCCTGAGGGACCGATCTCGACCGCCTGGAACGTGAAATCCTGGCCCACCGTCTACGTCCTCGACCCCGATGGCGTCATCCGATACAAGGGCGGGATGGATGAGAAAGCCCTCGACCGAGCCGTGGAAGCCCTGATGACGCGCCGCGACTGACCGGCCCGCCGGGGACTTGCATCCGGGCCCCGGCGCGGGTCGACTATGGGACGCGGATGGGGTGGATCACATGAGGGGGACGACCGCCGTCACCCTCGAATCCGATCGGTCGATTCGAACGCAGAGCCGATCCCCCCTCATCCGGCCCTTCGGGCCACCTTCCCCCGCGAGGGGGGAAGGCCGTTGAGCGCCTTTCGGGCGACATGGGGAGAATCGACGATGCGGCTGATCTACGGCTTCCTCACGGCATGGTGCCTCAGCGCGACCGTCGCGGCGGCGGCTGATCGGCCGAATATCTTGTGGCTTAGCTGCGAGGACCTCAGCCCGCATCACATCGGCTGCTACGGCGGCAAGAACGCAACCACGCCGGCGATCGACGGCCTGGCGAAACGCGGGGTGCGGTACACGGCGGTCCACACGAATGCGGGAGTCTGCGCTCCATCGCGGACAGGGATCATCACCGGGATGATGCCGACCTCGCTGGGTGCGAACGGAATGCGGAGCAAGGCGAAGGTCCCCCCCTTCGCGAAAGGCTTCCCAACGTCGCTCCGCGCCGCGGGGTATTACTGCACCAACAACGTGAAGACCGACTACAACCTCGCCGGCTTCGAGGCCGGCTGGAACGAGGTCAGCAAAAACGCCCACTGGCGCAACCGTCAGGAACCGGGTCAGCCGTTCTTCGCCGTCTTCAATTTCGAGATCACCCACGAGTCCCACGTCTTCGCCGATCCTGCGAAGTATGCGAAGGACACGGCAGAGCTGAAGCCGGCCGAGCGGCCCGACCCGAACTCGCTGGACGTGCCGCCGATCTACCCCGACGAACCGGACGTCCGCCGCGATCAAGCCGACCTTCACGAGTTGGCGACCGTGATGGACCGCCGCGTCGGCGAGCGGCTGAAGGAGTTGGAAGCCGACGGCCTGCTCGACAACACCATCGTCTTCTTCTGGAGCGACCACGGCGACGGCCTTCCCCGCGCCAAGCGCTGGCTCTATGACAGCGGCACGCTCGTTCCGATGGTCGTCTCCATCCCCGAGAAGTTCCGCGTCGACGGCCAAGGCGCTCCGGGGACTACCGACGGCCGGCTCATCAGCGGGCTCGATTTCGGGCCGACTGTACTGAACCTCGCCGGAGTCGCCGTCCCCGGCCACATGCAGGGCCAGCCTTTCCTGGGGGCGAAGCTCCCCGCGCCCCGGCAGTACGTCTACGGGGCTCGTGACCGCATGGACGAGCGGTACGACTGTATCCGGAGCGTCCGCGACGCCCGCTACCTCTACGTCCGCAATTACATGCCGTGGAAAGCCTACAGCCAACCGCTCAACTACGCCGAGCAGGAGCAGACGATGCAGGCCCTCCGCCGGCTGGCCGCCGAGAACAAGCTCCCTCCGCAATGCGCCTGGTTCGCCGCGACCGGCAAGCCCGAGGAAGAGCTTTACGACTGCGACGCCGACCCCTGGCAGCAGCACAACCGGATCGACGACCCCGCGCTGGCGGAGCTTCGCGACCGACTCCGCCGCGAGCAGGAGGACTGGACGTACCGCACTCGCGACGTCCATCTGCTGCCCGAACCGCTGTTCGCCGCCGCCGAGAAGGCCCTGGGTTCGCGCTGGGCGGTTTTGGAGGGGAACGCCGGCCTGGAGCGGCTCAAGGCCATCCGCCACGCCGCGATTGCAGGGGGTGAATCCGACCTCTCCAGCCCCGATGAGGCCGTCCGTTACTGGGCCGTCCAGCGGCTGGGCTCGCGTGGCGCTCTCGATGCGATTGAGCCCAGCCTGAAAGACGCTTCGCCCGTGGTGCGAATCACCGCCGCGTCGTGGATTGGAAAGGGCGGTCGGGCCGATCAGGCTCTTCCCGTCCTCACGGCCGAGTTGAAGAACACCGAACCCTGGACGGTCGTCGCCGCGCTCACCGCCCTCGACGAGATGGGGGAAGCCGCTCGCCCGGCCCTGGGGGCCCTCGACTCGATCATCGATAAGGAAGAGAATTACACGGCCAGGCTGCTGATGAGCCTGCACGAACGGCTCGACCCGAAGCGCTGAGAGACGGACCCGACCCATGGACCTGCCATCGTTGACGCAAGCCCTCGAAGCCGCCTTCGATCGCCTGCCCGAAGACCGTGACGCCGGCCACGGCATCCATCACGCACGTCGGGTGCGAGACAACGCCATGCGGATCGCCGACCGCGAGGGGGGCGACCGCCTGGTGCTTGTCGCGGCGGCCTATCTGCACGATCTGGTCAGCCCGCCCAAGAACTCGCCCGATCGCAAGCGGGCGTCGGCGATGTCGGCGGAGGCGGCCGAGCCGGTTCTGCGGGATCTGGGCTTCGACGAGGAGAAGGTCGCCGCCGTGCAGCACGCGATCCATGCCCACAGCTTCTCCGCGGGCGTCGAGCCGACCACGGTGGAGGCGAAGATCCTGCAAGACGCCGACCGGCTGGAGGCCCTGGGAGCGATCGGCGTGGCCCGAACGTTCTACACGGCGGGCCTGATGGGATCGGACATGTTCGACGCCGACGACCCGTTCGCCGTCCGTCGTCCGCTGAACGACAACCAGTTCGCGCTGGACCACTTCGCCGCCAAGCTCATGAAGCTCCCCGCGACCATGCAGACCAACGCCGGCCGCGACCTGGCCGAGGAACGCCTGGGCGTCATGCACGCCTTCCTCGGGGCCATCGCCGAGGAGTTGGGCGTCCACCCGGCCTGGCGATAGATCCTGGCCTCGCAAATTCGAGAGGATGTGCATCCGTTGGGTTTTCTGGACCGGGTGACGAACAAGCGGGCGATGCTGGCTCAGGGGCTGGCGGCGACGGGCGCGGCGAGGGCGCTGGAGGCGCTGGGGGGGCGTCGGGCGGCGGTGTTCACGTATCATCGCGTCGCCGAACCGGGGGAGGGGAATCCGTATTATGACAACGTCGTCTCGGCCACGCCCGAGGGCTTCCGCGCTCAGATGGCGATGGTCCGTGATCGGTTCCGCGTCGTCGGACCGGAAGATCTGATCGACGATCACGACGACGAACGGCCTCGCGCGGTGGTGACCTTCGACGACGGCTACCGCGACAACTTCGACGCTGCGCTGCCGATCCTCGACGAACTCGGCGTCCCGGCGACGTTCTTCATCCCCACCGACCACCTCGAACGCCCCCGGCTGCCCTGGTGGGACCATTTGGCTTATATCGTCAAGTCTTCAAAACTTGATCGATTCGAGGTCGAACGCGCTCCGGGCGACCCGCGGCCGATCGTCGTCGAGCGAGCCGACGGGGATCGCTCGGCGGCGGTGATGACCCTCATCCGCCCGGTGCTGACCGGCGAGGTCGCCGACCGTGACGCTTTCCTGCAACGCTTGGAAGCGGCCGCCAGGGTGGACGTCGATTCTCCCGCCCTCGGCCGCGAGCTGTTCATGACGTGGGAGCACCTGCGGAAGCTCGTCGACGCGGGCCACACGATCGGCTCGCACGCCCACGGTCACGTCGCGCTGGGAAGCCTCGACGACCGTTCCGCCCGCCGTGAGCTGGCGTTGTCGCGCACCATCCTGGAGGCCGCGGTGAAACGGCCGGTACGAACCGTCGCCTATCCTTACGGCTGGCCGGGGGCCGTGTCCGACAGGACGTTTCGTCTGGCCTCGGACGTCGGCTACCGCATCGGATTCACCTCGTTCGAGGGGATCGTCCGACCTGGCTTCGACCCGCTCGCCGTCCCCCGCCTGAACGTCGGTTGCGGCGACACCACCGCCATGCTCCGCTCCCGCGCGGCCCTTTGGGGAGCGTTTGGCCGATCGTGGCTGTAAAGTACGAGCGCGATTCAAGCGATGTCCTCGCGCGGACACAATGATGAGCTGCGTGGCCACACCGCCCGAGGTCGACTCCTCCTGAAGCAATTTCGCGTTGCCTGCGTCTGAAGCGAAGTCCCTTGGGACCTCGGTTGAACGAGGAACGAGCCGTGCCCGATACAAGGAAGCATCGCGGCCCCGGGCCGGGGGATCGGGAGTGGTTCGGCGAGTCGGCCCGACCGGCGCTGGTGGTCGCGACGGCCGAGTTTTCGTGGCTGCTCTCGCGGGGGTACGCGGAACCGTCGGCGTTGAAGCTGGTGGGGGACCGCCACCGCCTGGTGGAGCGACAGCGATCGGCCGTGTTGCGGTGCGCGGCCTCGGATGCGGCCGTGGCCGATCGGCGGTCGCGTCAGGTCGAGCCGGGCGACCTGCGGGGCCAGCCGATCCGGATCGACGCCCTGAACGTGATCCTGACGCTGGAGTGCGCCCTTGGCGGCGGCGTGGTGCTGGGGGCTCGCGACGGCTGCTTCCGCGACCTGGCGAGCGTCCACGGCACGTATCGCCGCGTCGAGGAGACACGCCCGGGCCTGGAGATCGCCGCCAGGCTTCTGCGAGCCTGGGGCGTCGGCCCTTGCACGTGGCTGCTGGACGCCCCCGTCTCCAACAGCGGCCGGCTCGCCGCCCTGATCCGCGAGGTCGACCCATCTTTCATCGCCGAGGTCGTCCCCGATCCCGACCCGATCCTGATGCTTCCCGGCCCCGCCGTCGCCACCGCCGACTCCGGCGTCCTGGACCGCTGCGGCCCCTGGCTGAACCTGGCCCGGCTGCTCGTGGAGGCGGCCGTCCCCGAGGCCTTCGTCGTCGATCTCAGAACGCCTGGGAGTTGAGGGCCTCGAACATCTCGGCCAGCTTGCCATTCTCGGCGGCGAACCGGAGGGGCTTGCAACGCTCGACGACGACCTCCGCGACTGCCGGGTCGCGTTCGAGGATCGACATGACCTCGGCGATGTACTCGTCGAGCGGCATGGCGCGAGGGTCGTTCGCCTGGTGATCGCCGGTGAGGTGCGTCTGGACGTAGGGGGGCGCGATCTCGATCGCCTCGACGCTCGTCCCCTGGAGCTGTCGGCGGAGCGACATTGTGTAGGAATGGAGCGCCGCCTTGGTCGCGCAATAGGTCGGGAAGATCGCCAGCGGCACGAACGCCAGCCCGGATGTGACGTTCATCACGGCCGATCTCGGCTGCTTCATCAGGTGGGGCAGGAGGGCCGCTGTCAGGCGAATGGGGCCCAGGAGGTTCGTGACCACCGTCTTCTCGGCGTCGTCCAGGTCGCCGGGGGACGACGTCAACTGCTCCAGCTTCATGATCCCCGCGTTGTTCAGCAGGACGTTCAACGAGGGGAACTCGCGCACGGCTCGTTCGGCGAACCCCTTAATCGCATCCCCGTCGTCGACGTCGAGCGTCAGCGCCTTCATGCCGGGGTTGGCCGCGACGACCTCGTCCAGCACCTCGGCGCGACGGCCGGCGACGACGACCTGGTTCCCCCTGGCGTGGAACGCCTCCGCGAGCGCCCGCCCAATCCCCGACCCGCCCCCGGTGATCAGGATCGTGTTTCCCGTGATCTGCATGGCCATTCTCCCCTCTCGGCTGGTGATCGATCGGCTTGTTCCCTTCCCCGAGAGATCCTAGGGGTGTACTCTCCTTCGGCAAGAAGGCACCCGAAAGAGCGATACGCACCCAAAGGAGAGTGTGGGATGGCCAGGGAAGTCGGACGCCCTCCCGAAGAGGTCGACCCGGAGATCGAGGCGCTCGTCCGCGAGATCATCGGCCGCGTCGCCGACAAATGGACGATGCTCATCCTGGAAGCCCTTGAGGAGCGCGGGACGCTCCGATTCACCGAGATCGCCCGCCACGTCGAGGGGATCAGCCAGAAGATGCTCACGAAGACCGTCCGTCAGATGGAGCGCGACGGCCTCATCACCCGCACCGTTTTCCCCGTCGTCCCTCCCCGAGTCGAGTACGCCCTGACAAACCTCGGCCGCAGCCTCGGCGAAGCGTTCTGCGGCGTCTGGATCTGGGCTGAGAGCCACCGCGACCAGATCCAGGAGGCGCGGAGGGCCTTCGACGGGTGACTCTCACGATCGAGCCTGAGACGCCCCAGGCGAGATCTCGACCGGATTCCCCTCCACCGCGAAAAAAATCTCTGTCTTATCTTACATTTGTAAGTCGAATCAACTACAGTTGTCAGGACACAGTTGAATCGGACGGTCGCGGGCGGACGTCGAGCGGGTCGACGCTGCTGAGGGCTCCCTGGAATCGGCGGGGGCGCGGATGGGCGTGATATCGACGGCGGGGATCGGGGCGTCGTTCCGGCTTTTGGCCGCGGCGTCGACGGTGGCCGCGGGGTCCTGGTGGGCCCTCGCGGGGGTGGGGCGTTCGTCGTCCTTGGTCTCGGTCGAGACGACGATCGTGCAGCGGATGCCGCTGGAAACCCGGCTGGTGGTGGGGGGCGACCTGCTGTCGGTCAAGGAGACGGCGCTGAAGTGCGAGGTCGAGGACGTCGCCGACGTGGGGGGCGTCGCCGTCGTGAGCCTCATCGAGAACGGGGCCCGGGTGAAAAAGGGGGACGAACTCTGCCGGCTGGACTCCTCGGCGCATGAGGAGAAGGCCCGGAAGGCGGAGATCGCCGTGAACGAGGCGCAGGCGGCTCGCGACCAGGCCCTGGCGGCGCTGGAGGTCGCGAAGGTCGCCCTGATCCAGTACGAGCAAGGAGAGACCCGGACGGAGACCAGCGACTACGAACGTCGGATCGCGCTGGGGAAGTCAGACCTCGCCCTGCTCGCCAAGCGGCTGGACTGGACCGAGGAGATGGTCGCCAAGGGTTATACCTCATCGGGCCAACTCCTGAGCGAGCGTCAGGAGTTGGAGAAGGCGAAGCACGAATTGACGAAGGCGGAGGGTGAGTACAAGCTTTTCCGCGAGTTCAAAGCGCCCAAGGAGATCGTTTCGCTCCGAAGCAAGGTCGCCTCCGCGGAGCACGCATACCGGCTTGAAGAGGAGAAGCTGGCGATCCAGAAGCAGCGGTTGGAGCATCTTCGGCGACAGGTCGCAAACTGCGTCATCCGCGCGCCACAAGACGGCGTGGCCGTCCACGACTGGCGGTCCAAGTGGTTTCCCATCCGCCCCGGCGCACTCGTCTACGAGGGCCAGGACCTGCTCAAGATCCCCGACCTCTCGCGGATGGAGGTCGAGGTCGCGATCCATGAGACGGTCGGCGCCCGGGTGAAGGCCGGCATGCCGGCGGTGGTGAGCATCGACGCGATCCCCGGCCGGACCTTCTCCGCCCGAGTCGCCTCCATCCTCCCCATGCCTGTCGCCGACTGGAAGGCGTGGGACGAGCGCATGCGCCAGTACATCGCCCGCGTCCGAATGGACGACACGCCCCCCGGGCTGCTTCCCCTGATGTCCGCCCGCGTGGAGATCGACACTGGCAAGCTTCCCGACGCCCTCGCCATTCCCGTCCATGCGATGTCGCATATCGCCGAGGAATCCGCCTGCTACGTCGCCTCGCCCCAAGGCCTGTCGCGGCGAGCCATCAAGACGGGACGATCAACGCCCGACTATATCGAGATCGTCTCCGGGCTGGAGGAGGGCGAGCAAGTCGCCGTCGACTTCGCCGAAGCCGAGGCGGTCGCGAACCGGTCGACGAAGCGATAGAACCTCGGCCGACGCTGCCTCGACGCGCTCATCTCTCCCGGAAGTCTCAGGCGGCCCAGGCCCTCCTGGAGAAACCCGCTCGCACCGGGTTACAATCTTATTCCTTTCCGCACGAATCCTCTCCGTGGCTAAGAACAACAAAAGCCTCGTGGAGTCGATTGATGAGCATCGGTGCGGTCGTGGCCGCCGCCAGGCGGAAGGAACGAATCCTGGTCGAGCGCCTGCGGGAAGCCAGGGCGGTGGATGCCGCATCGGCGGTTTCTCTTCCCGACCAGAATTGGATGGGCGGCCGGGTGATGCGCCGCCTGCTGAAGGCCGGGGCGTTGCGCGAGGCCGGCACCGGGTATTTCCTGGATGAAGGCGAGTACGCCGCCTACCGCTCGCGCCGGAAGAGGAAGACCGCCTTCATCATGGCGCCGCTGACGATCGTCGCCCTCCTGGTCATCTGGTGGGCCAGCACGCGGTAAGAACCCGAGCCGAGGCGCGGCGATGGAAGGCATGAACTTCGGTGCGATATGGCTCGGCGCTCTCGGCGTGATCGTCGCCGGAGCATCGGTTCTCGCCGCCCTCGTCTTCGCTGCGGCCGGGAGAACAGGGCAGGCGAGGTTGATCCTGGCCGCCGGCCTGTTCGCCTCGGCTTCGCTCGAGGCGCTCGCCCTACTCTCGTTCCTTCCCCACGCCGGACAGAGCGCCTCCCAGGGGGTCGGTATGGTCTTCACCATGACGGCCGCCGCCCTTTTGCTGGCGGGCTTCGGCCAGTTTCGCGCCGCAATCGCGTTCCCCGGCCGTTACTTCACTTCACTAGCCCTATCCCTGGCGGCCGTGGGAATGCTCCCCCTGGCGATCCCCATCGACGCCCTTCTGGGCCCACATGCCGTCTCGCGGCTGGACCTCGACGGGCGTTGGGTCTTCATGGTGCTGATCCTCAGCATCGGGCTCGGTGTGGGCAGTTGCATCATCTCGCTGCCGCCCCCGGAGCCCGAGGGCAAAATAGAGAAGCCCGACAGGTCCCTCGAGTAAACGCGGCGAGAGACATGGGCCCCGGCCGCGATCCATCCCAGGCGGCCACGGCCTGACCCTGGCCAGTCCCCGGGTACAGGCTTTCGGGAATCCTGCGCCGCTCGGACTGGGACGAGGGCGAGTGGAGCGGCGGACTCGTCGGCCGAGGAGGCTGGCGGGCGCATTTTCGTTTTCTTAAGAACGCGAGCGCCAAATTTGTTGTCCGAACGTCGCCACGTTGTAAAGTAGCTATCAATGGCAGAAAGAATCCCGACGAGATGCTTCTCGTCCTGGCCGCGTTAGGGCCTCCGATCGTCGAGTCCTCGTCGGCCCGAGCCTCGCCAGACGCCCGGACCGATCGATCGACCTTCAGCCGGACGTGGAGCCATGGAACGCCAGGAAAGGCTTCGGCGAACGGCCGGTCGCAACGTCGCGACCCCGACGGTCGTCCTCACGACCGCCCGATCCCGAAGGGCTGGGAAGCCGACTTCAATCCACGAGCGTGGATCTGCCGCCCGATCACCATCCGAGTCCGACACCGAGCCACGACGATGAGGAGTTCGCCGAAGATGAAGATGCGTCGCCGCCCGCTGGAATGTGATTCTCTCGAGACGAGGACCATGCTGTCCGTCGCATCGGGACACCCCGGGGCCTTGCACCACGCGCACGCCATGACAGCCCGGGCGGCGCGAACCGCGACGCCGGCCGCCCAGACGATGAACATGAACTCGGACGCGATGAGTCCGAATGCGGCCCCGACGGACATGACCCAGGTCACGGGCGGCGGGCTCGTCAACGTTCCGGCCGCTCCCGTCTACTCCGACGTCACGGCCCTGCAGAGCGCCGCCAGCGCCAACAACCTGGTCGTCTTCCTGAGCCAGTTTGAGGCCCTCGCGGGGTCCAACGCGTCGACCCAGCAGTTGGCGCTCTCGATCCTCAATGACTCCCGCAACGTCGACATGGCGATGGACAACTTCGCAGGCGGGATCGCGGTGACGCTCCCCGGCAACGTCGTGGGCAACGACGCGGTCCTCGCCCAGCAGATGATCGCCGCCCAGAAGGTGGGGAACGTCGACCAGGCCTACTCCAGCCTGATCGTCCAGGCCGAGGCGAGTCTGGTCAATCAGGTCTCCCAACTGGCGACGAGCGCCCAGGACGCGTCGATCCGCGCCTTCGCCGCGGGCATCCTCCCGACGGTGCAGGCGGACCTGGCTGCCGCGCAGGGGACGGGGACGCTCGCCCCGGTCGGCAGCACGCCGTACAGCAGCACGCTCGACGCGTCCGACCTCAACACGCTCTCGACGTACTACGCGATCAACGTCATGGAGGTCTTCCTCGCCCAGATCACCCTGCTCGTCACGAAGCCCAGCTCGATCGCGCTCTATTCGGCCAAGCTGATCGGCGACCATGAGCAGGGTGCGGTGGTCCTCGGCGACTACGCCGCCAGCACGGGGACCTACCTCCCCGCCGCGATCCCGGCCGGTAACGCATCGATGGCGGACGCCGTCGTGGCCGCGACCCGCACCATCCGCCCCAGGAGCACAGCCCGCTACAACCAGGTCTATCTCAATCAGATGATCATGGGGCACACCGACGCCTTCAAGTTCACCTCGCAGGTCATCGGCACGTCGCAGAACCCCACGTTGAAGCAGTTCGCCCTCAACGTCCAGCCGACCATCTACATGCACCTGATCTCCGCCAAAACTCTCCGGCGCGTCTCCAACTGAGGCAGGACTCATACCGCCGACGCCGCCTCGCGGACGACGGACGACAACATCGGGAACCCCGGAACCCTCGACGCACGTCCTGGGTTCCGGGGTTCCCGGCGTTTCGAACGGATCGTAAGCCCGGTGGGTCGTCGTTCAAATCGGCCGGGGCGACGGCTTCGTCTCGCCCAGGATCGATCGAATGCGGTCACGCCGCCGCGAGGCAGCGGGACCTCGTCGGCGCCGTTGCGATGCAGGATCGTCCGCGCAAAGCCCTTCACGCAGCCGCGGCGATCGCAACTGCCTCCTGAACCTGCCTGTCTTTCCCCTCCGGATTCCGGCCGCCTCCTGCTGGCGATCCTCCCATCATGTCGACGCGGCCGAGCGTCCACAGCAGGCGAGGCCTTCGAACCACGAACGAGGCTCCCTGTCATCGTCCTCGACTCCGAAAGTCGACGCGAACGTCTCGCGAACGCGCCTTCGCAGCGCGTCCCGTCCCGAAGCGGCCGCATTTCGGTACTGGCAGTAGAACTCGCACGACGCATTCACCAAGATGCGTTCACTCACTGACACAACGATCCGACTGCGTCTCACACACCGACGAGCGCGGTAGGCGCCGCCTGCGGGAGCCTTGCCGATTCAATTTCATATTTACTTGTGATCACCACTCTAATGCCATTATCAAGCACGCTTGAAAAAAGAGCCGCTGTCGCGTCCCTGAGGTCCGCGCCGGTCAAGAAGACGCGATACGTCGCGGCCCTCGACGGCCTTCGAGCGTTGGCGGTGGGGTCGGTGATGTTCGCCCATGCGGGGTACCCCCTGATTCGCGAACTGGGGTGGCTGGGCGTGGATCTCTTTTTCGTGCTCAGCGGGTTTCTGATCACGTCGCTGTTGATCGAGGAAAGACGGGCGACCGGCGGGATCGACCTGGCCCGGTTCTGGGGGCGTCGGCTGCTGCGGCTGATGCCGACCTACTGGCTTTATATCCTCGGCCTGTCGCTCCTGATGGCCTTCGGCGGAGGATGGACGCGCGAAGTCGGCGGATGGACCCCGGGCGCTTACTTGCGGTCGCTCTGGTTCTACTACTCGAACTACGCCCCCTTGGGCGTGTGGGAATACCAACCGCTAGGGGTCCACCTTTGGTCGTTGGCGGTGGAGGAGCAGTTCTACGTCCTCTGGCCCATTTTCATGACGTTCATCCCAGGCGGTGCGGCAGCCACGACCGCCGCCTGGTTGATCTTCGGAGCCATGGTGAGCCGTAATCTCTTCCTGTCGCCGTTTCCGGAGTACTCACTGGACACCCGCGGCGTCTCGATCGTGCTCGGCTGCGCTGTCGCACTCAGCCTCGCCCACTGGCCGAGGTTGGGTGCACGGCTCCGACGCCGCGGCGTCGTGGAAGGGGCCGCGCTCGGGTGCTTCGCGCTGGGGGTCATTGTCAGCGGAGCGAAGGCGAACCACCTCTTCGGCATGGGAGGCGTGTTCCGGCTCTTCCTGCCGATCTTCTCGGTGGGTTTCGCCGTCCTGGCGGCCTCAATCTGGGAGGGTGCGACGGGCCCCGTAGTCCGGTTCCTTTCCTGGCCGCCTCTGGTCTACCTGGGACGAATCTCCTACGGGATCTACCTCTACCACCTCCTCGCCTTGCACCTGATGGCGCACATTCCACGGGAATTCCACGCGTCGCATCCGTACCTGAGCGACTTCGTCGGCTTCCTCGTCTTCACGACGACGACGCTCGCCCTGGCGGTTCTCAGTTACCGACTGATCGAGACGAGGTTCCTGCGTCTCAAGGCTCACCTGAAGCCGCGGACCGTCGACAGGGGCGAGGATTTCCATCCCCCCAGGCCTCAAGGCGGGTTCCTGAGCGAAGGCCGACTGGTCCAGGGATAAGCCCGCTTGAGGTTCCGTTCGCGCGCAGTGGCCTTCGCCAGCCAGGGAGACGAAGGAAAGGGACGCTCGGACGCCGATCGTTCAATCGGTCCGGAGCGACAGCTTCGTCTCGGCCAGGATGGATCGGATGGCCGCTTTCTCGTCGTCCGGGAGGTAGGCGTAGTCAGGCGCGGGGGATTTCGAATCGAGGGCCCGGGCCAGCTCGCGGTCCACGGCGCGGCGGAGCGGGGGGGGAAGCCCCTCGAAGGCCGCCGACTCGATCATGTACGAGCAACGATGGGTCAGGAGCCGGGTTTTCAGGTCGAGATCGCGGAGCGACCGGCCGTCGGACGTGGGCCGGCGGCGGGCCAGGAAGTCGGCCCGAAAGTCGTCGGATGCGGTCACGCCGCCGGGAGGCAACGGGACCTCATCGGCGAAGAGGATGTAACGGACCAGATCGCGGGCCAGGGTGTCGAGTTGGGGGGCGACCGCCGCCTCGTCGCCGCCGTTGCGATGCAGGAGCGTCCGCGCGCGGTACGTGGCCGAGACGGCGCGGTTGATGAAGCCGACCTGATGCTCGTGGAGAAGCTGCGGCAGGAGCCCGCTGGTCGAGACCGGATAGCGGCCGAAGTCAAACAGCTCGCCCGGCTGCATGGGAAGCTCTTGCGCCCGCCCATCCTTCCAGTCGATGAGCATGTTCCCCTGATGGGTGAACTCGGGGGCGTCGGTCACGAGCCAGCCGCCGAACCTCTGGTCGAGCGGCACGCCGTGGCCGCTGAGCCCGCGCCGGAAGGCCCGCTCGCCGCCTCCCGAGAGCCCGGGGATGACCGACTCGATCACGAGCTGCGGGACCTCGCCCATCTCGGGGGTGCCGTGGCAGGTCAGGCAGTTCTCGCTCCGCCGCGACCGTGGCACCTTCCCGGCTTCGAGGCGGTTGAAGATGTAGAACATCGGCCCTCGCGTCGGGTCGATCGAGATCACCTCGATCTGCCCGCGCGGCACGTAGCCGACGTAGGTGTCGTCGTTGAAGTAGAGGGCCCGCGGCCGTCTCGGCGAGATGATCGTCTTCTGGAAGCTCGTGGCCGAGGTCACGATCATCTGCGAGGAGACCGGCACGTCGAGCGTGCGGAGGACGCTCCGGAGCAGGGCCCGCTCGTCGCCCGCGTCGAGCTTGACCCGACCGGCGTCGAGGTCGGCCTTGAACCGGGAGAACCGGTCGTGCGCCGGCAGCGTTTCGTATCCGTGGATCGGGTCGCGGACCCCGGACGGGTCCTCGGCGAGGGCCGACCCGGTCAATCCCAGGACGACGACCAGAATGGCCGCGATTCGCTCGGCCGCCTGTGCGCCCTTCGGTCGATCCATCCCGCGTCGCTCCGGGCTTGATGAAGCCGGGCGGCCTTGGCGGCCGCCCGGTCGTTCGTTCAGACTCGTTCGACCAGGCGCTGAGCCCGATCAGTTGGCCTCGATCTTGGCGCCCGACTTCTTCCAGCCGACGATGCCCTTGGCGTAATGCTTGATGTTGGTGTAGCCCAGTTCCTTGGCGGCCTTGGCGGCGGCGCGGTAGGCGGTGCACTGCTCGTTGCCGCAGTAGGCGACGATCAGCGAGGACTTGTCGGCCGGCAGCTTGGCGGCCAGGTCCTTGCCCTGCTTCTCGAAGTCGATGGCCTTGGGGATGTGCCCTTCGGCGTACGACTCGGAGCCGTTGGCGTCCAGCAGCGTGACCTGCTTGGCCTCGATGGCCTTGAGCAGCTCTTCGTGGGTGATGTTCGGGAAGGTCTGGTCCTCAGCGCGGACGAGACCGACACCGGCAATCAGGGCGACGGTCAGGGCGATGGCGTGACGCATGGGGTTCTCCTGGTTCGTTGAAGAGGTTCGATGCAGGAAAGCCGACGACGAGTCGGGTGCACGGTGCAACGCGGCGGGCGCGTCAGTGGACGATCTCCAGGCGGGTGGCGGCGAGGAGCGGTCGCCCGTCCTCGGCTCGCATGACCCCCTCGGCGATGACGGGGACGGGCTTTCGGCCGCATCCCTGGGTGCGGTAGAAGTCTCGGCAGACGGCGTTGTCGCTCAGGGCGATCGTTTCGTCGTGGTCCGCCTCGTGGACGCGGACCACGGGCCGGCATTCTTCGGCCTGGTGGAGGACGCAGTGGGCGCAGACGACCTCGCCCCGGAGCGAGACCCGCTGCACGCCCGCGTCGCCGCGTCCCGGAACCGGCCCGGCTTCACGTCGCGACCAGAACGAGGCGACCCCGACCGCGGCCAGGACACACGCCGCGACTGCCGCGGCCAGCCGCAGCCGAATGCGGCGCGACGCCGGCCCGGCGGACCCGATCGACTCGCCGGCGTTGAGCCGAGACTGCACGCCCTGCCAGAAGGCGTCGGCCGTGCGCTTCGGGTCCAGTTCGTGGGCGATCATCTCCGAGAGGGTGAGGTGCTCGCTCAGGTCGCGGAGCAGGGCGGGGTCGCGTTCAAGCTCTTTGCGCAGCTCCTCGGCCTCGGCCTCGGACGGTTCGCCGTCGAGCAGCCGGCTGAGCAGTTCGTGATACCGAGCCTCGGTCATCGCCACATCCCCGTCTTTCGTTCAACGCACCCCTTCACAGCCTGCCGGAGCCTCAGGAGCTTCTGCCTCAGGGCGTCAGCCCGGACCTGCAACCGCGCCGCCATCGCCTCCGCCGGCTCGCCGTCGGCGTAGCGCCGCACCAGCAGTTCGCGGCCGGCGTCGGGCAGTTCCCGAAGGCAGGCCCGCATGGCTTCGATCCATTCCTCCGAGGGCGTCTCGCGGTCGGGATCGGCCCGATCGATCAGGAGGTCCGCCAGGCCGCCAGCGATCAGCCGCGACCGGCGGCCGACCTTGCGAATCTCGTTGGCGGCCAGGTGCCGGGCGATGCCGCGGAGCCACGGCCCGGCGCTGCGGTCGGGGTCGCGGTCGTCGAGCTTCCGATAGGCGACGAGGAACGTCTCCTGCGCGAGGTCGTCCACCGAGGCGGCGTTCACCCCTATCGCGCGGAGGAACGCGCGCACCCCGGCCTGATGCTCCCGCACCAGCGATTCCAACGTCGCCACGCGGTCGTCGCCCGGCGCGGGGCCCCTCGGCCGCGGCAGGGCGCCGGTCCGCATCCGAACGTCCGACGTCGCATCGCGGCTCGGTTGCAACTCGCCCCTCCGATGGACCTCTTCGACGCCGGCGGTCGACACAACCTCTCGCCGCAGCTTTAGTTCCGACTGACCATCGAGCCGCGGTTCACCTCCGCGTCCCGGCGGTCCTCAGCGGCGTCCGTCGTCTTCTTGCACCTATTTGTCGCGAACAGACGGGGCGTGACAAGAAAACGCGGTCGAAGTCGGCCAGGCCCCCATGGAGTGTAGCTCCCGCGGCCCAATTCTCTCAAACCGCTTCCCTCGGCTCGTCTCCCGCAAGCTCCCAGGTGACTTCGAGATCCTTCGCGGCCAAACTTGAAGTCGCGTGACGCAAGTGTGGCCATCGCCCCCGGCAACCGTCGGATTGATCGTCAGGAGACCGCCGATGGCCATCGCCTACAACGAAGCGTTCATCGCCATCGGAGCGAGCGACTTCCCCGCCGTGGTGGATTTCTATCGGCGTTTGTTCGGCCGCGAGCCCGATGAGCGAATCCGGGACGTTTACGCGGCGTTCCGTCCGCCGGGTCTGCACCTGGGGATCTTCGCGCCCAAGGAGGCGAACCGCTCGGAGTTCGCCAACCCGCCGGGCGCGGGGGGAGGGCTGAGCCTCGTTCTGGGGGTCGCTGACGTCGACCGGGCCCGCCAGGAGCTGGCGTCTCTCAACCCGTCGCGGCCGCCGGGACCGATCGAGTCGACCCGCCACGGCCGCGAGTTTTACGCCTACGACCCGGACGGCAACCGACTGATCGTCGTCGAGCGGCCGCCTGTCGCGTGAGCCGGCCGGTCCGCGTCACTGTCCGGTGAAGCCCTTGCGTTCCATCTGGTTGACCTGCATCCGCTTGGGCGGTTTGGGCTTCTTGGGCGCCTTGGCGTCGGGGTCGAACGGAAGCATGTTCGGGGGTCGCGTGCCGGTCTTCAGGTCGAGGAGCCGGACGGTTTCGGGACCGCCGAGGCCGAGCGCGCCCGACTTGGGGTTGAGCTTGATGACCTCGGCACGCAGCGGCGCGCCCGACTGACCGACGGCCGCCTGCTGGACGATGCGGACGGGACGCCCCTCCAGGCCGTTGGCGACCACGAGGTCGTTGAGCGAGTCGTAGGTGATGACGTCGGCTTGTAGGGCCGTGTCGCGGGCGTTGACGTAGGCGTTGTCCCAGGCCTTCATGAAGTTTCGCCCGTTGGCCGTCTTCTCGGCGCCCACCGGCGGCGGCTCGTTGATGACGCGGAGGGCGTCCGAGGTCAGGAACGTGGTTTCCGCCGGCAGACGGTCGAAGTCGAACTGAGTCAACTTCGGGCCGACCGGTTCGGGGATCTCGCCGCGGGCCGTCTCGACGGCGCCGAAGAACTCGGCCCAACGCTGGGTGTCGACGTCGTCTTCCTTGCCGCTGCCGAACCGGCCGCGCATCAGGCTCTGGAACTTGATCTGGGTCAGCACCAGGGGCGGATCCAGCGGCTTCGCGACGGCTCCGACCGCGCGGCGGGCGTCTGGAGTGGCGACGATCCGTTCCTTCACCCCGGCGGCTGCGCCCGGGCGCGGGGCGGGCTCCACGTCGTCGTCCTCGCCGGGGCGGTAGGAGGTCGGGCGAATGGCCACGGCGCCGCCGAGGTCGGGATTGGCCGATTGATCGCCCTTGGCCTGGCGGTCGTAGAGGAAGACCTGCCCAGGGCCCGGGGTCTGGAACATGCCCGAGCGACGATCGTAGGTGAGCGTCTTGGCTTCCATCCGCTGCTGGCTCAGGAGGACCGGTCGATCCGGGTGGACCTTCCGGGAGATCGCCGTCGCCGGCCGGCTGTCGGTCCCGACGAGTTCCAGCATCGAGAGGTCGGCGCGGGGTCCGGGCTCGGCGGCCTCGGCGTCGGCCGCGTCCTTCGCCTGGGGCTGGGCGGTGAGCTTGCCGACCTCGGCGAGCGGGATGGGCTTGTCAGTGTAGATAGTCATCGACTTCTCGCCGTGGAGGAGGCCGTCTTCCATCTGGGCGAGGACGCCGTCATAGAACTTGATCTTGGCCGCGGGCCGCTTCTGGGGGTCTTGCGAGATGCCCTCGAAGGTCATCATCCGCTGCCACTTCACGGTCAGCGTGACCTTGTCGTTCTGCGCCTTGCCGCCGCGCTTGCGGGCCTTCTTCGGGTCGGCGGCCTCGGCCTGCTCCTTGTCCTTGGCGAGATCCTCGGCGGTGCGGTCGGTGAGGACCCCGCGGTCGGTGAGCTGCTTGAACGTCCCCGCACCATAAGCCCAGGCCTGGTTAGCCTCCTGGTCGACGCCGATGGTGTCGGCGACGATGTCGGTCTCGTCGGTCTGGACGTGGGCCTTGGGAGCCTTCGACGGCGGGGTCTGCTTGCCCCGGTCCGAGTTCGGATTGTGGTGGTACAGGTCGAAGACGAGCCGGCCCTTGGCCTCACTGTTGAGAACCAGGACCTCGCCGACGGCGTTGGTGCCGATGGTCTTCCCCGGCGCGGGGTCTTGATGGAGCTCGACCTCGTCGAACATCTTCAGCTCGCGCAGTTCGTAGGTCGACGAGCCCTCAGGCTTCGCGGCGGTCCCGTCGGTCGTCGCCGTTTCGGTCGGGGCGGCGGGAGCCGAGGAGACGACGATGACGGCCTCGGCGCTGTGGGCCTTGGCGGTGACCTTGGGCGGAGCGGGCTTCTCGGGGGCCGCGGCCTTGTCCTTCTCCTTCTCGGGAACAGGCGTCAGATCGGGAACGGCCTGGGAGTCGGCCGGTTTGGCGACGGCGGGAGCCTTGGTCTGGGCCGGAGTGGACGCGGCGGGCCTGGGAAGCGGGTTCGGGTTCCGGCTCGGGACCGCGGGCGTGGTGGAGACGACGCCGGTCTCGAAGTCGACTTGCAGCCTGTCGCGCAGCCGCATGTCGCGGGTCGGGTCCACGAGGTGCACGTCCTTGACGGCCACCAGCTTGCGGATGGGGGGCAGCGACTCCTTGGGCTTCGCGGGAGCGGCGTTCGTGGCGGTCTGGAAGAAGGCCGTGGGGACGACCTCGCGACCGTCGACGGTCGTCTCGGTCTTCTTCTCGTTGGGGCGGAGCCAGACGGCGATGGTCTCAGCGGCCTCCAGCGAGGACTTCTGGTCGCGGTCCTCGACGCGCGGGTTCCCCTTCAGGACGAGGATCCGGCCGGGCTCGCGGTTCTCGGTGGGGGACTCGTTCTGGAGCCAGAGCTGGTCGCTCCAGATCGCCGTGCGCGAGGGGGGGACTTCGCGAGGAGCGTCGTCGGCGCCCAGGCCGGGACGGCTTTCCAGCAGACCGGGGCCGTTGGCCACCAGTGAGGCGCGGGACATGTCGCCGTCGTCGACGAGGGTCGCGTCGTTGCACCAGATATGGGTGACCGACTGGACCTTCCCCTTGTCGGGGCCTTCAGCCACGATGTCGCGCTTCTCGACCCACAGCTTCTTGGGGCCGCCGCCGTTGAAAATGGTGGTGCTCTTGCCGGCCTCGGGATCCTTGTAGTGCAGCAGCTCCACGCAGCGGATCTTGACCCCCTGCGTCGGCGACTGGACCCAGACCGCGTGGCCGCTCGCCTTGAGCCGGTGCAGCGCCAGGCCGCCGAAGGCGCCGGGGGCGCTCTTCTTCTCGGCCGAGCCCTGCTCGGCGGCGGACTCGTCCGCAACCGCAACCTGGACCTTCGCGTCCTTCTCCTCTTTCGCCTCGGCGGGCTTCGGCTTCTCGTCGCCGGGGAGGAGCGTCAGGTGGAGCGTGTCGCAGTCGATCTGGTCGGGGATCTCCGTGACCTTCCCCCGGCGCACGACGACGACGTTGCGATACTCGACGAACGTCGGCCGAGGAGGCTGGGGTGGGCCCACGACTGGGTTCGACGGGTTGCGCGGCAGGTCGATGACCAGCGGCCCCTGGCAGCGGACGTCCAGCGGCACGGCGTCGTTGGGATCCTTCTGCTGATCCTTGCCGGCCTTCGATGCGGTCTTGACGGCGCCCTTGCCGCCGCCGAGCCCGTCCGTCACCCCGGAGGAGCCGACGTCCAGCATCGTGGTGCGGACGTCGCGCTTGAGGATCACCCGCTGCGCGCCGTCGAAGCCGCCGGTCTTCCCCGGGAGGGCGGTCAGCTTGGGCCGCATCTGGATCTCCAGGCCGACCCCTGTGACCCGCAGCCCGCGGTCGACCAGGACGATCTCCGACTCCGACTTGATGACGGGCGCGACGCCGTCGTCGATGTACTGGACCTCGTTGATCGGGCCGATGAACAGGTCGTCCCGGGGGTCATCGGGGGTGCCGCGGTCGTCGTGGATCATAACCTCGCGTTCGAGGACGGCCTTACGAATGGCCAGCGGCTCTTTGTCGGACTTCGGATTGATGCCGAACGCCTTGTTGAGGTCGATGGTGGCCGTCTTACTGGTGAGGGTCCGAACGGGGCCGTCGCCGGGGGTCCCCAGCGTCATCGCGAAGGGATCGACGATGATCCGCTTCCCCTCGAACTTGACGCCGTCGGCCTCAATGGGCCGCTTGAAATTCATGGCGAACAGGACGAGGTTCTTCTCCGGCATCATGTAGCGCAGGAGGTTCTGGTCGTCGGAGCTCGTCCAGTGGTCGGAGCCGAAGGCGCGCACCGCGACCTCCTTGACCCGCCGCTTGTTCTCGGGCTCTTGGGGCGTGAAGGCCAGGCGGTCGGCGCCGTGATCGGCGCGCAGTCGTGCGACGATGTGATCGAACGCTCGGACGTACGCCAGGTGGGCCGTCGTCACGAGGGCAAGGACCGTCGCCATCTTGAGGAGTTTCTTCAGCACGAATCGACTCGACATGCCGGAACGTCGGAGGTCACTCGGTCCACGTCGTCCTGTGTCCGCTTACGTCGTCGTTGAAGTGTAGGGACCGCAAGCGTCGTGCCACAGTCCCTGCGCCTTCAAGATCAGCTCGACGACTTCACGGGCTACGCCGGATCCTCCGGTCGCGCGAGTTGTCAGATGGGCCGCGGCTTTCACCTCGTCGACGGCGTCGGCCGGGCAGCAGGCCAGGCCGACGCCCCGCAGCGCGGGGAGGTCGATGAGGTCGTCGCCTACGTAGCAAACTTGTTTCGCCGTTTTACCTGTCTTGGCCAGAAGGGCTTGAAGGGCTTCCCCCTTGTCGGCGATCCCCTGGACGACGTGTTCGATCTTCAGCTCGGCCGCGCGACGCTCGACGACCGGGGCCGACCGCCCGGAGAGGATGGCCGAGGTCTTCCCCAGCTTGTGCCAGAGGGCGAAGCCCAGGCCGTCGCGGACGTAGAAGTGCTTCGACTCCACGCCCTGGTCGTCGACGATGATTCGGCCGTCGGTCAGGACGCCGTCGACGTCCACCGCCAGCAGCTCGATCGCCGCGCAACGCTCTTCGAGGTCGGCCGACGGGCCTCCCGGCTTCGTCATCGGCTCACTCCTCGAAGTCTTCGGGGGACGCCCCGATCAGGTCGGTGACGTCGATCAGGCCCAGCAGCCGGCCTTCCGCGTCGACGACGGGAAGCTCGCTGATCTTCCGGCCCTTCATAAGCTCCACCGCATCGCCCAGCATCGAGCCTTCGACGGCCCGGAATGGGCTGGCGGTCATGACCTCGGCGATCGGCCGGTCCAGCTCAGCCTCGCGGCGACGCTCGAACAGGCGGACGAGGTCGCTGTCCGTGAAAATGCCCAGCAGGTTCTTCCGCCCGTCCACGACCAGCACGGCCCCCGACCGCCGTCGCGGCCCGGCCAGGCGGACGAACACCTCGCGGACGGTTTCCTCGGGCGCGGCCGTGCGGACGTCGCGGCCGGTCCGCATCACGTCCTCGACCCGCGTCAGCTTGCGGCCCAGATTCCCGGCCGGATGGTAGAGGGCGAAGTCCTCCGGCGTGAACTCGCGCATCTGGGCGACGAGCAGTGCGAGGGCGTCGCCCACGGCCATCATCGCGGTGGTGCTGGCGGACGGCGCCAGTCCCATCGGGCAGGCCTCGGCGATCGTTCCCATGGCGATGCAGACGTCGGCCGCACGCCCCAGCGAGCTGCTCGCCCGCTCCGTCACGGCGACGAGCGTCGCGCCGATTCTTCGCACGGTGGGGAGGATGCGCAGGACTTCCTCGGTCTCGCCGCTCTGCGAGAAGGCGAGCACGACGTCCCCCGCCCGGATGCGGCCGAGGTCGCCGTGGACGGCCTCCGCGGGGTGCAGGGGATAGGCTCGCGTGCCGGTGGAGGCCAGCGTCGCGGCGGTCTTCTGTCCCACCAAACCCGCCTTCCCCATACCGGTGACGATCACGCCGCCGTTGCAGTCGTGGACCAGCCTTGCGGCCTTCACAATGGAGCCGTCGAGCCGCTCATGGACGCCGGCCAGCGCCACGGCCTCGTCGCGGAGGACCCGGCGGGCGAACGCCAGCGCCTCGGCCTCCGTTCCGACCCCCGCGATTGGGGACGTCGTCGCGTCGGAGATCGTCGCCATCCTGGGCCTCCCTGCCCTGCCTGCGGTCTGATGGCCGACGTCGGATCGGACCAGACCTTCGAGCGGCGGCACCATAGCCCATCCCCCAGCGACGGTCAACGCGGAGTCAGACGCGACCCCGCGCCCGGCCTCCCCCGTTTGCCTCACCGCTCCTCCTTATCGTCCGCCCCCCTCCATGAACTTGGGGCGATCACGAAAGATAAGCGAAATCAAGGGGACTCCGGAAGCTGCATTGAGGCTGGCGATCGGCTGGAGTCTGACGAAACCGCGGATTGTATCGGCGCGATTTTGCGGCCTTCCTGTAAAAATTACACGTAGCGTTTGTCGTTTTTGCTCAAGCCGCGGCCCGGGATGTGTCGGAACAGCCGCGGGTGCCCAGCCGCCTCCTCTCGACTGGACGTCGCCCGCCGTCGCGACGGCCGTTGGACGATCGTCGAGCTGGGCGACGGCCAGGGCGACGGAGTAAACGGGATCAGCCACCGGAGCCGGGTTTGATTCTGACGTCGCCCAGGTCGATGGTCTGCCCCGGAGCGACGGTGAAGTCACGCCAGCGGAGAGTCTCGACGCCGCCGTTCAAGGTGGGCTCGTAAATTCGATACGTCGCGCCGGGGATCAGCTGGGGGAAGCTCGCGCGGCCGTCGGCGTCTGGTTTTTTGACGACGGTGCGCCCGTAATTTCGGCGGTCGAAGAGAATGTATGGGGTCTCCAGAGCGAGGGGCTGCTTGCTTTCCTCCTCAGTCAAGGGGATTCCTCTGGCAAGGTGGAGCCTGGGGGGGCCGGGCTCGGCGACGATGGAGAGAAGCGGAGCGCTTGCCGAGTAAGGCTGGCCCTGAATGTCGACGACTCGCATGCGAGCCTCGCCGGAGGGCTGAAGCTTGACGGTGATCGGGCCGCCGGCCGCCTGGGCGGGATCGAGTTCGACCACGGTGCCCAGCCCGTGCTCGGCGTCGAAGAACCAGCACTTCGTCGGGCGACCCGCCGTCACGCCGGGGATCTCGAAACGTCCATCGCGTACGGGGATCGTGTATGTGCCTCCCCAGGTGAATCGGCTGTGGGCGAAGGAGGCCGCCGTGATGATCTCCGCGTGATCAACGGGCCGACCCTCCGGGTCCTCGACGCGGCCGACGATCTTCGAGCCCGGATCCAGGATGGCGTTGACCGTGACGGGAGCCTGTCCTGCATGGACGTCGTAGGCCAGGAAGGCATGGGCGTGATCGCGGACGTGATACGCACCGACCGCTTCTTTGAGTGCGTAGTCCTGCGTCGCTGCGTTCACCGACAACGTCCCCTTGCCTGGAGCGACGGCAATGATGAAACGGCCGTCGTTCCCGCTGGAGACGCCCGCCGTTCGTCCCGAGAGGTTGCTCGGACCCGATGTGGGTTCGTCTACGTCCGGGGTGTAGCAGACGGTTGCATCGGCGATCGGCCGGTCGTCACGATCACGGACGCGGCCTTCGATCAGCACGCCGCGCGGGATCATCAGGTCGAAGGTCTGGGACATGGCGTCGGGGACCTTCGGGAATTCTTCGTGCCGAGTGAGATACGGCGATCCGGGCGGAGGGGAGATCGTGATTTCCAAGTTCGAAGATTTGGGGGGAAGTGAGACTTCATACGGTCCCTGCGCATCGGTCCGGGCCGTCCCGCCTCGGGCCGCGCCCGCGGCGTTGACCCTCGTGATCAGATGGACGATCGCGTCAGGGATCGGCTGGCCGTCGTCGCCTCCTGTAATTCGACCTGAGATCCTCAACGAGGATTTCAGCTTCACCTCGATCCGCTTCGTGCCTTCGGGTGCGTCCGCCTTGGCGAACGCCAGGTCGAGGAAGTATCGCGGATCGTCGAGGTTGAGGCTCGCCCACACGCCACGGCCGAGGCCGGTGAGGTGGATCCGACCCTCGTCGTCCGTGTTCCACTCGCCCCGCCATAGGCCCGCCAACACTGGAGGCACTTGCGGGGACATGTTCACTCCGACGAGATTGCGGACAGCCGGATCGGGTCTCGCCGGCGGGGGCAATTCTCTTGTCAGGCTGAGCGTTCGCACCGCCAGGCCGGCCGCGGGCTGTCCTTCAGGGGTGAGGAAGCGGAGTTCGACGGGTTGTTCTGGCTGCAAGGAGACATCGACCGTGGGCGCGGCGTCGTCGAGGTTAAACGCGCTCCAGCCCAGGCCGAATCCAGGCGAGCCGGCCACAACATTGGCATTCTGGTAACGACCCGACGAGGTTCGCGGGGTCTCGATGCGGAACCGGCCGGTGCCGTCGGCTTCGCCTTCACCCAGCACGATCGCCGCTTGCTCCAGCCAGGCTGATTCATGCGCCCGCTGACGATGGCCCACCACCGCGACCTTCGCCCTCGCGAGCGGCTTCCCTTCCGGATCGAGCACCCGACCCGAGATCGTCATTCGCGCGGCCTCCGGGGCGGCTGCGGGGGCCTGAGGAGCCTGGGCGACGAGCCTTGCCGAGGACAGCGGGACGGCCAGCGCGGTGGTCGCGGCGGCGAGGGCGAGGATGCCGCGGCGTCCCAGGGGGCGATGATTGCGCGAGGCGTCGAGGATCGCCCGGACGCGGTCCTCGACCTGGGAAGTCCGAGTCATCGTCGCGACCCCTGCGAAGCCGGATCGGCCGCAGAGCCCCTGGGCGACTTCCAGCAAGCGCTGGGCGTAGTCGACGCCTCGCCAGCCGGCGGCGAGAACCAGGTCGTCGCAGGCCCGCTCGCGCTCGACGAGCATCCGCGAAGCCGTCCACCAGGCCAGCGGGTGGAACCAGTAGACGACGCAGGCCAGCCGGGCCGGGACCTGCGCCAGGGCGTCGCGGCGGGCGACGTGCGCCAGCTCGTGCATCAAGACGGCCTGAAGGCGACCCTCCGGCCAGGTCTCCGCGCCTGTCGGCAGCACGATCACCGGTCGAAACACGCCCCACGTCATCGGTGAGGCGACGGCGTCTGATTGGAGCAGCCGGACGCATCGAACGCCCCCGAGTCGGCTTCGGAGGTCGTCCACCATCGCGTCCCAACGCCCTTCGACCAGCGGTTGCGACGCGTTCGCCAGCCTGCGGAGTCTGATTCCGACGACCAGGGCGGGGACCGCCGCGACCACGGCTCCGACGGCCCAGATGGCCAGGACCCTTTGCGACCAGGTCCACGGGGCAGCAGAAGCTGCGACGGGAGTCGCGATCGTGGGCCGCGGAGAAGCGGCCATCAACTCGCGACCAGACCCAGGAACCACCTCTGGTTCGTGAGTAAACTCGAACACGGGAAGCGGTGACGATGGGTCGACCGGCTCATCGGCCTTCATCAACCCTACGGACGGCAGCGCCCAGGTTGGGCCGAAGGCCGCGAGGAACGGCGCGGCGAGGCTCGCCGTCGCGGCCGCGGCGAGGGCGCAATGCCGCATCGCCGCGGAACTCCGACGCATCGCGATGCAGGCCAGGATCGCGAGCGTCAGGATGATCGTGACCCTCGCGATGACGGCCGCCGCGAGACCTTCTCCCATCAAGAGCGCTTCCATCTCGGCTTCCCTCCTCTCGCGTCTACTCGATCAGGCCGCCGAAGCGGTCCACGCCATCCTCCGTCAACTTCGCGACCGGCGAACCCGGTCGCTCCGTAGTCAATTGCCTGCCTAGGGCTCGATGTGTACGTCGCCCAGGTCGATGGTCTGCCCCGGGGCGACGGTGAAGTCACGCCAGCGGAGGGTTGCCTCGTCGCCTTCGAGGACCCGCTCGTAGATGCGATAGGTTGCGCCGGGAATCAGCTTGGGGAAGACCACGCGGCCGTCGGCGTCGGGTTCTTTCGGGAACGTCGGCCAGGGCCAGTAGTTGCGCCGGTCGAATAAGCCGTAGTAGGCTTCCTCGGCGAGGGGTTGTTTGAGTTCTTCGGCGGTCAGGTCGATGCCTTCCAATTCGTGAAGTTCCGGGGGGCCGGCGGCGGCGACGATCGAGAGCCGAGGGCCGCTGGAGGCGTACGGCCGGCCGTCGAGATCGACGACACGCATGCGGGCTTCGCCGGAGGGTTGTAGCCTGACGACGACGGGTCCCGTGTCGGGGTCGAGGTCGACCATCGCGCCCAGGCCGCGCTCGGCGTCGAAGAACCAGGCTCTCATGAGGCGTCCAGCCGTCGCCCCGGGGATCGCGAATCGGCCGTCGACGACGGGGATCGTCGCAGAGCCTCCCCAGGACAGACGGTTTCCGGCGAACGAGGCCGCCGTAATGATCGAGGCCCGCGCGACGTGCCGCCCTTCGGGATCGTCGACGCGACCGACGATCGTTGCTCCGGGGTTTAGTACGGCGTCCATGGCGACGGGGGCCTGGCCGGGCTGGACGTCGTAGGGGAGGAACGCGTGGGCGTATTCGCGTTGGCGGTTCGCCTCGGTCCACTCCTTGAGGGCGTAGTCCTGGGTCGGCCCGGCCACAGACACCGTCCCCTTCCCCGGGGCGACCGCGATGGCGAAACGACCGTCGGCCCCGCTGGAGACGCCTGCCATCGATCCCGAGACGTTCCTCGGCCCCCAGGGGGGCTTGTCCCGACGTTCGGGCCTGTAGGTGATCGTCGCGTTGCCGATCGGCCGTCCTTCGCGATCGACGACGCGGCCCTCGATCAACACTCCGCGCGGGACCGTCAGGTCGAGAGTCTGGGGCGTCGCGTCGGGCGGCTTCGGGAATTCATCGAACCGTGTCAGATAAGGCGAACCGAGCGGCGGAGTGATCGTGACCTCCAGTTTGGAGGAGGTGGGGGGGATAGTGGCCGCGTACCGCCCTTGCTCATCGGATTGGGCTTTCCCGCTGCGCTCACTTCCGGTGGGGTCGATCCTCGTCGTCACCTTTACGGTCGCACCGGGAATCGGCCGGCCGTCGTCCGCGGTCTTGACCAGGCCGGAGATTCGCAACGCATGACTCAATTGCACGCGAGTCCGCCTCGAGCCCTCGGCGGGGGCCGCCTTGACGAAGGCCGCGTCGAGGACGTATCGCGGGTCGTTGATGCTGGGGCTCGTCATGATCCCTCGGCCGAGGCCGGCGACCTTGATCACCCCCTCCTCGTCGGTCTTCCACTCGCCCAGCCACAGGCTGGCCAACGCGTCGGGAACCCGAGGGTAGAGACTGACGACCACGAAAGGGATCAAGTCCGGACCGGGCCTTTCCGCCGGAGGCAGTTCCCGAGTCAAGGAGAGCATCCGTACGACCAGCCCCGTCACCGGTTGGCCCTCGGGAGTGACGAACCGGAATTCGGTGGGCTCCTCGGGCGGCAGGACGACCTCGACCGTGGGCGCGGCGGCGTCGACGTCGAACGCCCTCCAGCCCAGGCCGAAGCCCGGCGCGCCGGCCACGACGTTCCCACTGGGGTACCACCGATCCGAGGAAGTCCGCGGGGTCTCGATGCGGAAGCGGCCTTCGCCGTCGGCCACGCCTTCTCCCAACTCGTTTTTCCTCTCTTTCGGTGGGCTCGGTTCCCACCGACGCCCGACAACGACGACCTTGGCCCCCGCGACGGGCTTCCCTTCCGAGTCGAGCACCCGGCCCGAGATCGTCATCGTCTCTGCCTTGGGAGCCTCAGCGGCCAGTTGCGCAGCCTGGGCGACGAGCCTCGCCGAGGTGAGCGGGACGGCCAGCGCGGTGGTCGCGGCGGCGAGGGCGAGGATGCCGCGGCGTCCCAGGGGGCGATGGTTGCGCGAGGCGTCGAGGATCGCCCGGACGCGGTCCTCCACCTGCGACGACGGGGCCATCGCCGCGACCCCCGCGAAGCCCGTCCGGCCACAGACTCCTTGAGCGACTTCCAGCAAGCGCTGGGCATAGTCGACGCCTCGCCAGCCGGCGGCGAGAACCAGGTCGTCGCAGGCCCGTTCGCGCTCGACGAGCATCCGCGAGGCCGTCCACCAGGCCAGCGGGTGGAACCAGTAGATGACGCAGGCCAGCCTGGCCGGGACCTGCGCCAGGGCGTCGCGACGGGCGACGTGCGCCAGTTCATGGACCAGCACGGCTCGCAAACGGTCCTCCGGCCAGGCCACCGCATCCGAAGGCAGCGCGACGATCGGGCGGAACACGCCCCAGGTCATCGGCGCGGCGACGGCGTTCGAGTGGATCAGTTGCACTCGCCCTCGAACGCCCAGCCTTCCTCGCAGGTCGTCCAGCATCGCGTCCCAGGGAGGGCCGGCGAGCGGTTGAGAGCGTCTCGCAAGTCGTCGGAGTCGCACGCCCACGACGACCCCGGGAATCGCCGCGACCGCCGCGCCGGCGGCCCAGATCGCGAGGAGTCGCTGCGACCATGTCCAGGGCGGCGAGGGAGCGAGGACCGGCGACGCGAGGATCGGTCGTGCGGGGGACTGGCCGATCGTCGCATCACGGGGGGGAAGCATTGCTGGTTCGAAGCGATCGAAGGCCGGAGCAGGTGGGACCGACGAGGCTGCGATCGGCTCGACCGTCGGCGTCAGCACGGGCAGCGACCACGTCGGCCCGAGGAGCGTCAGGAACGGCGCGGCGAGGCTCGCCGCCGCAGCCGAGGCCAGGACGCCGTGCCGCGTCGCGGCCGAGGTCCGGCGCATTGCGAGGACGACGAAAATCGCCAGCCCCAGCAGGATCGTGACCCTCGCGACGACGGCCGCGAACCCTCCCGTCAGCAAGAGCTCGCCCATCTCAACGGCCCTCCTTCCGCGCCTGTTCGATCAGCCCGGCGATCCGGTCCAGGTCCTCCTCCGTCAGCTTCGCATCCGGCGAGCCCAAGAGCGCGGCCACCGCCTGCGCGGTGGAGCCCTCGAAGAAGGTCTGGACGACCCGCTTCAACGCCGACCGCCGGGCCTTCTCGCGGGGAACCGTCGGCAGGAAGACGTACCGGGGTCCGTCCTGCTCGTGCTTCAGATGTCCCTTCTCCTCCAGCACGCGGAGGATCGCCCGCACGGCCGAGTAGCTCGGCGGATCCGCCAGCGCCTCGCGGACCTCGGCGGCCGTCGCCCGCCCGGCGCGGTAGACGACGTCCATGATCTCCCGCTCTCGTTTCGCCAACGCCTCCGTCTTCGCCATGACGAGCCCTCCTGAGCACCTCGCCCGCCCGGATTCACATGCAGATTTTTTAGCACAGTGCTGAAAATACAGCAGGCATCGCCAACCTGCAAGGACCATGCTGGTTTTTCTGCACCCAAGGTCGGGGCTGGAAACGGCGGCGAAGGCGGCGACAATGGTGGTGGAGCGCGCCGGGGCGTCCCGGATCGGGGTACGGATCGCGACCATCAAATGAGGAGCGCGGACGGATGAGCACGATTCAGCGGGTCTGGGGACTTGGCCTGGCGTTCGGGCTGGCGTTCGTCGCGGGGGCGGCGCGGGGGCAGGACGCGAAGACCGAGGCCCCGAAGGCCGAGGCCAAGGACGACGCGACGGCCAAGAAGGACGACGCGACGCCCAAGAAGCCGAAGCTGGAAGAAGCCACCTTCGGCGGCGGCTGCTTCTGGTGCACCGAGGCGTACTTCGAGCGGATCCCGGGCGTGAAGCAGGTCGTCTCGGGTTACTCGGGCGGCCAGGTCCCCAACCCGACTTATGAGCAGGTCTGCACCGGATTGACCGGGCACGCCGAGGTCATCGAGATCACCTTCGACCCGTCGGTCATCTCGTTCGGCCATCTCCTGGACTTCTTCTGGACGGCCCACGACCCGACGACTCTCAACGAGCAAGGGCCCGACCACGGAACCCAGTACCGCTCGATCATCCTTTACCACAACGACGAGCAGAAGCGGATCGCCGAGGAGGCCAAGCACGCCATCAACGCCAAGCGGCCCAGGAAGTCGCCGATCGTCACGGAGATCGTCCCCTTCCAGACCTTCTACCCCGCCGAGGCCTACCACCAGGACTTCGCCCGCAACAACCCGTACCACGGCTACGTCGAGACCTACATCACCCCCAAGCTCTACAAGCTGAGGACGAAGCTCAAGGCCGCGGAGAAGGCGGAGAAGGCGGAAAAAGCGCAGGAGAAGTAAGCCGCGCGAATCACGGTCGGAAAGATGGGAGCCGTGAACGGGCCGGTTCCCTGGCGACCTTGATCAGCCGGCGCTAGATCCAACCGGCCAGGGCGAGCCTCCAACGGACGGGGGCTCGATTTGCCGCCTCTTTGCGCGTCTCGTGCTGACTCCTGGCGCAAAAAAAAGCCCGGCTCCCCCCGAGGGAGCCGGGCACAGCCAGGGAGAACGACGCTTGCTCGTGGAGGCTGCCGAGGCTGCGGGGTCGTCGCAACTCTCAGCGTGATTTGGGGAAGCGGCTTGGGCTTGCACTCTTTCGGCCCTCGTCGCTCGCAACGAAATAGGAGTAAAGCACGAGCTGTGCCCAAGACTTAAATCTCCTTGCCAACACCGCCGCAATTTGCGGTTAACCTATTTGTAAATAGCAGTTTACGATTCATGATTTTTTTCCGAAGAGCTACAACCGGATCTCGCCTGGGGGCTATCGACGTTCGAAGGCGCCTCAGAAATGCCCGCGAAATCATCTAGGCCTGCGCGAGTTTCAGGCACGGCTCCCAGGCGATTCGGCTGACGCAATGGGCATTCGCGGGATCTCCCGGAGGGGAATGTCGGTTGACGCCGGGGGGCGGAATCCCGGAAGCTGAACTGCGGAACATGAAGCGGCGACGGAGATTTCCGGGGTCGGATCGGCCGGAGAAAGGATCGAGCGGCGATGAAGGTCATGGTGCTTGGGCTGGATGGGGCCACCTGGGACATCCTGGGCCCCCTGGCGGCCGACGGGCTGCTGCCCAACATCGAGCGCCTTCGCGCGCGGGGTGCGTCGGGCGAGTTGCAATCGGTCTTCCCACCGCTGAGCCCGGTCGCCTGGACGGGCGTGATGACCGGCAAGAATTCGGGGAAGCACGGGGTCTTTGAATTCCTGGAGCACGACCACGACCCAATGCACGGCCGGGTCAACTCGTCGCGAGCCATCCGCGCCGACCTGATCTGGGAGATCCTCGCCCGCCACGGCAAGCAGACCATCGCCGGCGGCGTGCCGATGAGCTATCCCCCACGCCCCGCCAAGGATTTCCCCGGCTTCTACCTGGGCGACTTCCTGAGCCCCGAGAACGCCCCGGACTTCACCACCGACCCCGAACTCTTCGCCGAGCTGGAGAAGGCCGTCGGCCCCTACCGCGCGTGGTCGACCTCAATCCACGACGGCGACAATGAGGAGGCCGTGGTCGACGACCTGACCGCGTTCCTCGACCAGCACCTCAAGACGATCGCCTTCCTGATGGAGCGTCGGCCGTGGGACCTGCTGATGTTCGATCTCATGGCCACCGACCGCTTCGGCCATGAGCTTTGGCACGCCTGGGACACGGCGCACGCCTCGGCGAAGGGCCGCGAGACGAAGCTGGCCGCCCTCAAGCCCAAGCTGCTGGAGTTCTGGAAGACGCTCGACCGCGGGATCGGCAAGATCCTCGACGAGGCCGGCGACGACGTGACGTTCCTCTTGATGAGCGACCACGGATTCGGGCCGATCGAGCACTACGTCAACTTCAACGTCTGGCTGCTGGAGAAGGGCTACATCGTCCTGAAGGACAACTTCTACGTCCGCCAGAAGCACTGGTTTTACCGCCGCGGCGTAACCCCGCAGTGGATCTACGGGATCATGAGCAAGCTGGGCATGGCCGGCCACCGCGTCTCCCGGTTCCGCGGCAAGCAGGAAAGCGCCCTGGACCGCCTGGGCGAGAAGGTCTTCCTCTCGCGCGAGCACATCGACTGGTCGCGCACCCGGGCCTACGCCCAGGGGAACTTCGGCCAGCTCTTCCTGAACCTGAAGGGCCGCCAGCCCCAGGGCTGCGTCGACCCCAAGGACGCCCGCGCCTTGCTCGACGAGATCAAGGCCGGACTCATGACCATCCCCGACCCCAAGACGGGCGAGTCCCTGGTGGAGCACGTCCACGAGGCCGCCGACCTCTACCACGGGCCCTACGCCGACAAGGCCCCGGACCTGACCGTCGTCCTGAAGGACTGGAAGTACCGGACCATCGGCCTGCACGACTTCACCACCCACAAGGTGATCGCCCCCGCCTTCGGCCCGACGGGCGACCACCGGATGGAAGGCGTGCTGATCGCCGGCGGCCCTGGAATCCAGCAAGGGACGGCTCCCTCGGGGGCGAACCTGCTGGACATCGCCCCGACCGTCCTCCACCTGCTGGGCGTCCCCGTTCCCGCCGACATGGACGGCCGCGTCCTCGATGAAGTCCTCACCCCCGACCTCGCCGCCACCGCCCACCAGCGCGACGACAACGGGGACGGATCGACCGCCGGGGTCGCCTCGTCTTACGACGAGGAAGACGAGGCCGCCATCCAGAGCCGCCTGGCCGACCTGGGATATCTCTGAGCCGACGCGTCGGCCTTGATCGCCCCGTCATCCGGACGCTTCACGGCCGCCGTCCCCCACGAGGGGAGGCCGTGATCGCCCTTTAGCGGTTCGATGGCATCACGGCCTCACACTCTTTCATCAATACCGGAAGTGCCAGCCCTCCACGCCCCGGACCGTCTGGAGTTCCTCGGCGCTGAAGCCGTAGCGGGTGAACCAGGGGGCGCCGTTCTCGCGGACCTGGGCGTCGACGTCGGCCAGCCGCTTGCGGGCGACGTCGTTCAGGAAGGCGTGACGGCCGGTGCCGTCGGGCTGCTGGAAGTACTCCTTCCAGAAGGCGCGGCCTCCCAGAACGCCGGAGGCTCCGGCGCGGAGGGCCATCTCCACCTGGACGAGATAGTCGTCGTAGTCCACGCCCGCCGAGAGCAGCACCCACGGCCGCTCGGACGAGGCGTCGAGCGCTTGCAGGTTGTCTTCAAGCTGCTGGTCGCTCTCACGGTCGAGGGTGCCGGGGAACTCGGCCTTGTAGATGTCGCAATACCGGCTGAGGACCCGGGCGGACTCGATGACCGTCTCCGCCTTGCGGTCCAGGAACGAGGCGTCCTTCTTGGTCTCGCCGTTGTAGGGGAACGCCACGGCCTCCAGCAGCAGCAGAATGTCGTGCTTCTTGCACTCCTCGAAGACCCGCTCCGCCAGCGCGAGGTTGGCGTCGGCCGACTCGTGCTCGTTCGGTTCGAACTGGGCCAGCAGCTTGACCGCGTCGGCCCCCATCCGCTTGGCCTTCTCGACCGACCAGCCGGGCTCGATGGTCGCCATCGGAGCGCCCTTGGGGCTCATCTCGTACTTCGTCCGCTCCAGCCGCAGCAGCAGACCGACCTGCGGCGGAACCGCTCCCGACGCCACGGCCGACCACGCCCCGTAATAGGGATCGATCAGCACGCCGGACGCCGCCGTCGCCAGGTGGCGCATCATGTCGAGCTTGGCCTCGACGACGTCCTGATAGTTCGCCGGGCGGTCCTCGCCGGCGGCGCGCAGGGCCTTGCCGGCCATGTCGAGCACGGAGTTGTTCTGGTCGAGCGCCAGCATCGTCAGCGTGCCGCCGGGGTTGCTGATCCGCTGCAAGCCCCGGAGCTTGCCGGGCGTCAGCCCCTTGGCCGCCAGCACGAACGCCCCCTGCGTCTTCGACCCGTCGCCGAACGTCATGGCCCGCCTTCTTCCCGGTTCGATGCCTCGACTCGTCCTTCGACCGCGGCTCGCCCAGGCGACGCGGTCCATGCGGCTCATCCTACCCATTCGACCTCTGCATCGTAACCAGGGGCTAATTGGGTTGATACTTGGCTCCCGTATCCCAATACAGTCGTATTTATAGAAATTAATTTGACGACCGCCAGCAGTTCGGATTATTTAAATCATCTGTGGTCAACCCGTCGCCCAAAGTGTTTCACACCAGCACAAAACATATTAGGGATACAATTCCTTGAAGCGATATCTGTTCATATGCGCACTTGCTCCATTAGGTTGCTCTAACCAAATCGCCACTCCGAACAACGGGGTCACTCCATCATATTGCTCAACCAATTCCGGCGGTAAGCACGATATCACATACGACTTGGGCGACGTCCTCGCAGATGGACAGGTTCTCACACACGAGTTTTCACTACATAACAGCACATCTTCAGCGATTAAAATTGTAAGGATAGAAGTTGGTAGCCCATGCTGCTCAACGATGAAATTCAATCGAGACATCGAGGTCTCTTCTGGAGATACCGCGACGCTACCGGCAACTCTAAAGATCGGAAGCATAAGCGAAAGAAAACGCGTCGACTTCCTAGTGCATACAACCGACACTAACTCACCGAGACGAAGATTCACACTCCTCGCAACAGTGCATCCTAGATGGGAGTTTTCAATTGATGGAAGTACAGCTGTAGCATTATTCAAACAATCCGGCCGAATCCACGGAACGATGGTTGCGCGGCGGCTGAAAGCTAACGGGGAATCCTTGCCTTCAACGATCAATGCCAAGTCGCCGGTACGGGCAAGACCGATAGGGGATCCCATAATCGAGACGACAGGGGAACTTGAGTCGTCGAGACAGCCTCTGGAGATTGAACTGCCCGCTTCTGAGGCAGGCGTGTATCGTGGAGTCTTGGGTTTTGGATGGGCTGACGGCCATAGCCGCGAGCATACATTTACATGGAATGTGCCACCTCCTTTCGCCATAACGCCCCGAGCAATCATCCTTGATTCCAACACCGCTTCCAATGTAGATTTCTCCATGGTCGTACGATCTGATGGCAGGTCATTCCAATTGATGAAGTTGGGTCCAGAGCGTCTAGTATCACGCTACGAAGTCCTGGAGAGTAAGAAGGGACTTCAGAGGATCAACATTACCGTAGATGCGAAACGAGCAATGGACGAAAGGACGCCAGAAATCACTGTAGCATCAGACCATCCTGAGTGGCCTATACTTACCATACCAGTGATCAAACCGGTCGATCAGAGGTAAACATGAAGAGCCAAGCTACTCGACACGGCTTCACTCTGATCGAACTCGTCGTCGTAGTCGGCGTAATCAGCCTCCTCGCATCTCTCACGCTCCCGGCGGTTCAATTCGCGCGCGAGGCAGCTAGGCGGATGGTTTGCCACAACAATCTTCGCCAGATCGGCTTGGCACTGCATGGCTATCACGAAATCAACTCGTGCTATCCAATCTGCAACACCAATAGATTCGGAAAAAGACAGTCGGACGGCGGCGTCAATATAATCTATGCTGGCGCTTTTTCATTTCACGTGAGGCTCATTCCCTTCTTGGAGAACCGACCTGTTTACAACGCAATCAACTTCGAAGTGGGAACCATGTCCCCCTTCCTCCTCGGTGTGAACGAGCTACCTAGCAAGCAAAAGCAGTCCATCGCTATCAATGCCACAGCTGCCGCAACGTGCGTGCCCACCTTCCTCTGTCCGTCTGACGGAGGTCAATTCAATGGGGCCGGCAACAACTATCGAGCAAATGTGGGAACAGGACCGGCACCTCGCAGATCGGCTGAATTCAGGGACAGTGGGAATGGCCTGTTCCAGGATCTCGGATTGACACGCTCTGCTTATGTAGTCGATGGGCTCAGTCATACCGTTGCGTTTTCGGAACGACTGCGAGGCTCGGGGATGGTCGGCCATCCTGCCGCCGATCGAGATTATTGGGCCATGCCGTCGAATATCGTTTCCGCCGACTCACTGTTGCAGGGTTGTCAAATCGTCGCCAGGCCCGGTGCCACTCCAGCTTTCGTCAATAGCGGACGATCTTGGTTTTGGGCAGGCCGCGACTGTACTAGCTACAGCCACACTCAGCGGCCAAACGGGCCGACGCCTGACTGTATTGCCGCACGCATGTCTTCACCAATTGGAATGGCAACCGCAAGAAGCCGGCATCCGAACACTGTGGGCGCGCTTATGGGCGATGGATCGGTCCGCACAGTGCGCGATGCCATCGATACGGCCGTATGGCGAGGGCTAGGCACTCGCAATGGTGGAGAACTAGTTGACTGATCGATCCGGAAATCTACGCATCGGGACAAAGCATATAAACCATGTTAAAGGAGGTGCTCTATGAGCACGTCGGCTTCGGCTCCATCGCTCAAGTCTTCCCCCTTTCTTGGAGTGCTGTCCATGACTATGGGACTATTTCTCATCGTTTGGGCGGTGTTCTCGCAGTTTCCTGGGGAGGAGGCCAAGACATTGCCTGATGAATCCCTAACGAATTTTCGTGGATTGAACCCAGATTTCGTCAAAACAGAATCGGGCACGTGCCTCTCCGAGAACATCGCTACGGAAACGGCATTTGATCCACCCGGTCCGCCGAGCGTCGTAGGTTTCGGGTGCGCAGAGAATCGCCAAGGCGTTACATGCATCACGTGCGGCGCATCGTTCGACCCGATAAAGAATTGGATCGCTTGGTTCTCGGACGTTGCACCTGACGGGGGAACCGAGATCGTATCTCCTATGGGAACCTTCGTCCTCTGCGGCAATGAAAACAACTCGGGCCAGAAAGGCACATGCCAACTAAACAGCAATCCAAGCAATCCCCAGATGTACTGTGCCTTCTCGACGAGTTATAGTTGCACGACCGGTATCGCCGAGTACGAAGACCAGTAAAACCACGGGCATTCGGCCGAGCTATATTCAGCGGAATTTCGGCTCGGCCGAGCTCTCTTTGCGTTCAACTCAATCACGTTTAACGCAGAAATGGCCTGGCAGGCTCGCTTTCATATATCTATCCAAATAGAACATATGAAACAGTAAACCAGGACCAAAAGATCCTACCCTGATCAAGACACATAACAATCCTCCTCTGCTCGCTGAGCGAAGCTTGACAAGCATCAGTTTTGTTGACCCGCCGGCCCAAACAGCTGGCCTTAACTGCTAACCTACAAGGAGTCAAACGCATAGTGCTCGCCTTATCGGTTCTTTTTTCAATGGTGTTACTAGGCCAGCCGGACGGGAACTTGGACTCCCGCACATGCTTCGCTTTGCTCGAGCGAGAGTCGATGGCCTTCCAGAACATCACATTCGTTTACGAGGGGCGAATTGCCACCTATCCGGTAAAGCCGGAGAGTGAACCCATAGAGTCGAAGTTCCAAGGCTTCTACGCCTACCGGTCCAACGTCGCGACGCTGCTCGACTTGTACACATTAAATGCTAACGACAGCCCAGACGCGCGTTTTCTTTACAGCCTATTGAATTACAAATTCGACCTTCTGGATGCAACGCCGGACGTGCTTCCTAGAGTGGAACTTCGTGAGCCGCGTACTACAGCGGGTGGCGCTGGATCGCTCTATTTTCCACGATCAGCTCAACGAATCCACCTAGCGTGGTTCCTGTCCAGCCTCGGGGGCCATGACGAACACGAGTATCAATACCTTGGTGACGAGGTATTGAGCGGGAGCAGATGTCACGTCGTAAGAATGCTTCGGCGTCCAAAACCTCAATTGGGAGCTTGGGAAGGCCCTCTCCCTTATGCGAAACTATGGATCGATCTAGGAAAGGGTGGAGTTGTTGCACGAATGGAATGGTTTGATGGGGACAAATTGAGTCTGCGAACCTCATTTGATGGATTCTATGAAGTTCCCGTGCCTGGTCGGCCTTCGGTCACCATACCTATTTCCGGCTTGGTTGAGGTCTTCTCGGAGTCATTCATGGATCGAGGCAAAACGGTCTACCGCGATTCGCCTACCTCTGAGGAACACTATCGAATTCTCAGAGACACAATCAAAGTGAATCGAGATTTGAGGAATGAGTTCTTCTCGATCAAGAGACATGCCCTAGCATCGAGCGAGGAGGACCTACGAGCATTGTTAGACCAACTCAAGAATCATCCCGCCCCTAAACCGGCCAGACGTTCCCCCGTTTCCCAAGCTGAGAGGGCCAAACGGCTTGATGATGCTCTAGCGGAGGCGGACCGCCAATCGTCCCGACTTGACGCATCTGTTGCTGCGAGCTCCGAGCAGTTCTGGACAACTCTCCCGGCCTGGATTTTGGGCGCTGTTGCCGCGATCTCGCTGGCCATCGCAGTCGCCTATCAGTGGAGAAAGAAGATATGACTGCGTCGATTGGAGTGTTCATCGCCATGATTTTAACAACTAATCAGAATCCAGGCCCTGAAAACTGGGGGTGCGGCGCTCAATCATTATATCAATTATTCAAGTGCGTCGCAATAAACATTTCGCCGGAACAAATACTTCCACTTTTGCCTCCTGCCAATCCCCAGGGGCATTCGTTAGGTGATTTGCAACGAGTGGCGAAGCAGTTAGGGTTGACGCTAGAAGCTCTTGACTATCCCATAAAATCTTTTCGGGTCGAGTCGCCGATCATCATGTTTTTTCGCATCGGCAGCGAAGGCCATTTTGTGGTTGTTCGCCCTGTTGGGCATACCGGCAAACTGGTTCAAGTGCTGGATGGCGATCGTTCACCCACTGTTATAAATTGTGATGATCTAACTCGTCTTTCGTCTTGGACCGGTTTGGCTCTAGTGCCACAGAGTAATAACATCTCCTTTTGGGGGCTTGCAGCAGGTGGTTCTATAGCCATTTGCCTTGGAGCCTTTCTTCAATTCGTCCATTTCCGCCTTCGCAGCAACCCTTCACGATCAACTACTTGATCTAATGCGACCATCATCATTACGCATAAATCGCCTGCGCCGGGTGTGGGATCTGCAGATTTACTAAGTCATTGCAAATTTCGCACTGCCACTAATCAATATAGTTATACCCTCTGTTCAATATGTTCGAGTATCTCCCGGCGCCTCCATTTTTTCACCCGATTGGTCCTCCGAACTTCATCACTCAAAATGGTGCCCTTCGACCTCGTCGAGGATGACCCGCGTGAGGTGGAAGCCCTCGGGCACGACCTGCAGGTCGCCCGAGAACGGCGATGCGAACATCAGGATGAGGTACAGGTTCAGCGCGATGACCGCCGCCAGCATCGAGGTCATCGCCAGTTGGAGCCGGAGGTGCTCCACCTTGAAGAAGTAGGCGAAGACCACCGTGATCACCCCGCCGGAGATCAGGACCATCCACTCCAGCGTCGGCAGGCCGGACTGGGAAGCGTGCACGAGGCGCGTCCGGCGGAAATTCCAGAAGTCGGCCGCTGCCTGCACCTGGGTGGCGAAGAGTTGCTCCTCGCGCGAGGACTTCGGCTCGTAGGCGAAGACGGTCTGGAGCAGTTCGATGGCGATCTTGTGGGTCTCCGTCGCGTGGCCATGCTGCGCCATCGTCGGCCATTCGGTCTCGATCACGCTCTTCGCGTAATCCCCCGCGAGGTCTCGGACCCGACGCGAACCGTCCCCGGGGAACTGGGTCGTGAACAGGATGATCTCGGAGAGCGCATTCGACTCGGCCTCGGACGCCAGCCGGGCCTCGGAGAACTTGCTCATCGAGTCGACGACGACCAGCCCGAGGATCACCGCGTAGAGCGTGCCCACCACGGCGAACAAGTAGCTGGCGACGTCCTGGAACCGCACCAGTTCGTCGTGCGGCAGCCACCGACGCGAGGCATGCAACCCGGCAAGCGACGCGACGACGCAGCAGGGGACAAGTAGCAGTCCGACGGGATAGCTGTCGATCGACATGCCACGACCCTTTCGCACGAGGGCCTCGCACGAGCCCCGTTTCCATTCCCCAACCCGATACGCAACACTAGAACACAAGACGATGGCGAGGTCCGCCGCCGCTTTGCAAGGCATCAGGAGACCAGTCTCGATGGCGACGAGGACGAGTTTGCGAACGACCCTGGGGCTGATCCTGGCCTTCATCCTCGTCGGCTGCGGCGAGCCCGAAACGCCCGCCGTCCCAGACTCGGCGCCGACGCCCGCGGAGCAGGTGGGCCAGCTTCTGCGGATCTGCCGCGAGCAGAATCGGCCGACGCCGAAGTCGCTGAAGGAGGCCCAGAAGCTCGCCGCCGGCCTTCCCGGGGCGATCGACGCCCTGAAATCCGGCGACGTGGTGATCTACTGGGACGTGAACCTCGACGAATACGGCGGCGCCTCGGCGATCGGCTACGAAAAGAAGACGCCGGAGCAGGGGGGCCGCGTCATCCTCGGCGACGGCTCCACGACCGAGATGTCCGCCGACCAGTTCAAAGCCGTCGCGAAGCCCCCGGATTCCAAGCTGAAACCCGCCTCGCGTTAAGGGACCACGACCGGACGTGAACCTGCGGCGGTTCACTCCGGCACAAGCGGGACGAAAGCCGGCGACGGCCTCCCTTCTCGCCGCGCGGCGGAAGGGGGGCTGACCAACCGTCGCCTGCAAATCCAGAGTGATCCGCGGAGGTCGTCAAAGGTCCGAAACCGGAACCGGCCCGCCTCAACCGGCTGGACGGCGGATCTCTTGCAGGAGTCTCTCCGCGATCTCCTGCAACCGTTCGGCGCTGCCGGGGCCGACCCGACTCCAGGGACCTGGGTCGGCCTCATATCCCCCTTCGTCGTAGGCTCGTCGGATCGGAAGGTAGCCGAGGTAGCCGTTCGCATAGCCGACGACGAACGAGGCGCCCGCCTTCTTGAGGGCCAGGCCGGTCTCGACGAACGGCTCGCCCGGCAGGCCGACCCATGTGAGGGGGCCGAGCCTCATGACCTGCACCTCGGCGCGGAGCGGCTCTTCGGACAACTTCCGCGCCAGCCGAGCCAGCCGCCTGTTTCGGTCGTTCGGCTGGGCCTCGGCGAGCCGCGCCGCCTCCTCGACCGACGGGCACGGCCGCCCTTCGAGTTCACAGACCTGCGATCGCACGTCGAGAGCATCGATCGCGGTTGGCGGGCTCGTCTTCAGCGCGTCGATGGTCGCCATCGCCGCGGCGCCGAGCCGTCGGCCGGTCGCCCCAACGTCATCGAAGTTGGTGGAGACCTGCCGGGAATTGATGTTGCCCGCCGCCCCCTGGGTGAAGAGGCAGACGGCCCCCGGAAGTTGGGTCTCCACGAGAGCCGTCGCCGCGCCGGGGTAATCCGCCGAGACAGGGGGGAGCAGCATCGCGATCACCGGATGCGCCGTGTAGTTGAGCACGACCGCGTGGGGGTGTCCGTCGAGCGTCTCGAGGTAGAGGACGGACAGGTCCTCGTCGAGAGCCCAGGGCTCGGCGGTCTGCTCCGGCGTCGGCAGCGCCCCGGCGCGGTTGAGTCGTCCGTCCTTCAAGACGATCCGGCGATAGCGCGCCACCTCATCGACGCGTCTCGACCCGAAACGGGCCCGGACCGGCACACGACGTTCCCAGGCCTCGACGACGGTCGCGACGAGGTCGTTCAGGTGCGACTCGATCCAGTCGGGGACGCCGGCGACGTCTCGGAAGGGCGTCAGGCCGATCGTCTCCGGGGCCGAGTGGGTGTGCGAGGCGGCGAGCAGGATCGAGCCCGGCTCCAGCCCCGTCTTCGCGGCCACCCGCTCGCGAAGCTCTCGGGTGAAATCTCGGCCGGGGCCGAGCAGGGCGTTGTCGTAGCCGATCGAGTCGACCGTCAGCAGGGCCAGCGAATTCCGGCCGCCGTCGAGGACCAACGCCCGAGCGTGCAGGTCGTCGTGGACCCCTCCGAACGGGGCGTTGGTCGCCTGCGCCGAGGAGGTCAGATAGGGCACCCGGACCGGCGGCGTCACCACGCGACGGGCGACGCCGGCCTTCAGTGGGGCTTCGTCCCCCCGGGCCAAGAACCCCGGGCTCGCGAGGAGCACCGCCGCAACGAACCAGGACGCGACCAGCGCGGGCGACGCCGTCCGCCGAGGCGTTCGAGGAGTCCCTTCCCCTCTGAGGCTTGCAACCATTCCCACAGCAGCGCTCCTCTCCGAGGCGGTCGGAACCGCGACGAATCGATCCACCCCTCAAAGGCCGCACAACGAGACCCGGAACCTCCGATTGACTGGGCGATGATTCTCCTCCAGGAACCATGCTCAAGACAGGTCGACGCGCTTTCCCGGGCTCCTTGGCAATCCGACGAGTTTTGAGCGTCTCGCCGCCGATCGCAGGCCGGCGAGACGCGACGGGAACGCCGCGAAGGGCCGCGATTCTCGCCGAACGAAGCCGCCGACAACATCGACATCATCTTGTCTGAAAACAACTTACGACACACAACCGGTTGGCTTCGATCGCAGACGAAGCCGTCCGTCGTGATGGTCAGGTCGCGGCGGAGCGTGAGGGAACGACGCGGAGGCCCTTGGCGGCGGCGAGGCGTTCGTAGAGGTCGGCAAAGCGGGCGACCATGGCGTCGGCGCGGAAGTCGGCCAGGGCCCGTTCGCGGCCGGCGGCGCCGAGGGCCCGGGCGCGGCGGGGGTCGCGGATCAGGTCGCGCAGGCCTCGGGCGAGCAAGGGGAGGTTCCCCACCGGCGCGAGCAGACCCGTGACGCCGTCGACGACGACCTCCGTGGTCCCCGGCGCGGCGGTGGCGACGACCGGCTTGGAGAGCATCATCGCCTCCAAAACCACGTTCGGCAGCCCCTCGTACTCGCTGGGGAGGACGACCACGTCAGAGGCGGCCATCAGCCGTTGGATGTCGTCGCGGTGCCCAAGAAATCGGACCTTCTCACTCAGCTCGTACTGGACGGCGAGCTTCTCCAGGGTCGAGCGGAGCGGTCCGTCGCCGACGATCGCCGTGCGGAGGTCCGGCTGAACGTGCTGCAACAGGTCCAGGGTCTTGAGCAGGTCGGCCACCCGCTTCTGCGGGGCTAACCGGCCGGCGAAGAGGGCCAGCGACGCATCCGGCGGGAAGCCGATCTCGGTTTTGACGGCTGCCGGGTCGACGTCGGCCGGCGGGGGCTCGTCGGCGATCCCCGAGTAGATCATCTCCATCCGGTCGGCCGGCAGGCCCATCCCCATGTAGAAGTCGACGACCGCGTTCGAGTTCCCCACCAGTCGGTCGCAGGACGTCGCCAGCTTGCGGTCGACGTAACGCTCGATCGGCCCTTTCCAAAGGTCGACGGCCATCTCGGCGGTGACGACCACCGGGACCTTGGCCCGCTTCGCGGCGATCCGGCCGTAGGCGTTGGCGGCGAAGATCCAGGTCTGCACCACGTCGAACTTGCCGGCCTCAATGAACCGGGTGAGCCGCCCCAGCGCCCAGGGGTCGACCTTGTGCCGCTTGGCGATCGACGTCACCGGAACGCCGGCGGCGGTCAGCTCGGCCTCCAGCGGGCCGGAGCGCGTCAGCACGGCGGCCTCGACGGTGAAGCGGTCGCGAGGGAGGTCCTTCGACAGCATCACCATCTGCTTCTCGGCGCCCGAGCGGTCGAGCGTGGGGATCAGTTGCAATACCTTCAGCACGGCGGCCCCGCTCCCTCGTCTCAGGTCGACCCGATCGATCGCCGGCGGGCGATCAATTCCCGGAACAGATCCAGATGCTTGCGAGCCACGGCCCGGATCGAGAACTGCTGCTCGACGCGGCCCCGCGCCGCCCGGCTCATGTGAAAGGCCCGATCGAACGTGGACCACTGCTCGACGATCGTCTGCGCCAGCGCCTCCGGTTCGCGGGGGGGCGTCAGTCGACCGTGCTTGAAGTCAGAGATCAACCGACGGTTCCCCGGAATCGCCGAGGCCACGACGGGAATCCCCAGGGCCATCGCCTCCAGCAGGGCGATGCTCATCCCTTCCTCGTTCGACGGCAAGACGAAGAGGTCCGACCCGCGCAGGGCCCCCTCCACGTCGTTCGAGGCCCCCGGCATGGCGAAGGCGTCTGGGCCCAGCTTCAGCTCCTCGGCCAGCTTCGCCAGGCGGGGACGCTCCGGCCCCTCGCCGATCAGCGTGAGCCGCGCTGAGGGGAAGGCCCGACGGACGATCGGCCAGGCGTGGAGGAGGGAGTCCACCCCCTTCTCGGGCGCCAGCCGGCCGACGAACGCCGCGCGGGGGGCGTCGCGCCAGCCCTCGCGACGCTGCCAGAGCCGGGGGGGGATCGGCACGCCGTTGGGGAGGTCGTGGATCTTCGCCTCGTCGTACCCGGATCGGGAGAGTTCGTCGCGGACGGCCTTCGAGATGGCGACGAAGGCGTCGGCCTGCTTGCAGCGGTGGGCGATCTTCGCGCCGAAGTTCCCCTTCGCCTGCCAGGCCACGTCCCCCGTATCGCCGGCCCCCTCGGGCCGGAGGACGACCGGGAAGCCTCGCTCCTCGCCCGCGCCGACGGCCACGTAGGCGTCGTGCTTGAGCATCGAGACGTACGCCAGGTCGACCGGGTTGGACGCCAGCCAGCGGCGGAGGTTCCGCATGTAAAGCCAGGTCCCGACGAACCGCAGCGGCGAGGTCCGCAGCCGATGGATCGTCAACCGCCCGCCCCCCCGAGAGCGCGGGTGGTCGATCTCCTCGCGTTCGGGCAAACCCGCCGCCTCGCCGACGGCCGAGGTCAGCACCGAGACGTCGGCTCCCTCGGCGGCCAGGGCCTCCGCCAGATAGGCCAGCACGCGCTCAGCCCCGCCGATCAGCGGGGGGAAGCGGCGGGAGAGCAGGGCCAGCCTGAGTGGGGAGGGGGAGGGTTCGGTCACGGAGGGGGCTCGGCTCGCTTCGATCTTCCAGCCGTCAGGTCTTGAGAACGCCGACGTAGGGGAGGTGGCGGTAGTCGTCGTCGTAGTCCAGGCCGTAGCCGACGACGAAGGCGTCCGGGATCGTGAACCCACAGTAATCGGGCTCGATCGGAACCGTCTGGCGGCCGATCTTCCGCAACAGGACGGCCGTTCTGACGCTCTTCGCCCCGCGCTGGGCGATGTGGTCCACCAGGGCCGCGAGCGTCTGGCCCGTGTCCAGAATGTCGTCGAGGAGCAGGACGTCGCGATCGGCCACGTCGGGGGCGAGGGTCTCGTTGATGACCAGGGTGGAGGCCGTCGTGGTGGCGCCTCGATAGCTGCTGGCGTGGACCAGGCCGATCCGGTGGGGGACGTCGACGGCGCGGATCAGGTCGGCCAGGGCGATCAGGCTGCCGGTCAGGACCGCCACGATGGTTAGAGGTTTGCCGGCGTAGTCGCGGGCGACCTCGCCCCCCAACTCGCGGAGACGGTCACGGATGGCCGCTTCGGGGATCAGGACGTCGACGGACACGGCGGGCGGGGCTCCTGACGTTACAATGGGGCGTCGCGTTGCCTCGAATCGACGCCCCAGTTTAACCGAGCCCCGGCCGATCGAATAGGAGACGGTCCAGGATCGTCTGAAGGGGGTAGGAGACCGTATGCTGGAAGCCCCGGCCGTCGCATCCATCCCCGACGAGGCGCTGGTACCGAGGGCCCGGCAAGGCGACCCGGCGGCCCGCGAGGAGCTTTTCCTCCGCCACCGCGACGACGCCTACCGCACAGCCTACCGCCTCCTGGGAGATGAACACGACGCGCTGGATGTGGTCCAGGAATCGCTGCTGAAAGCCTTCGCCCGCCTGCACGAGTTCGACGGTCGCGGCGGCTTCCGATTCTGGCTCATCCGCATCGTGACCAACACGGCCCTCGATCAAGGCAGACGGCGCAAGCGAAGTAAACTGGTGAATTTGGAAGGGGAGCCGACGAGTCCATCGCTCGACGACGACCCGGCCCGGGGCCTCCAGCGGACGGACCTCCGCCGGGCGCTCGACGGGGCGCTTGACCGGCTTTCTCCGATCCTTCGGGCGACGTTCGTGATGTTCGCGGAGGCCGGGTTGAGCTACAAGGAGATCGCCGAGGCCCAGAACGTCCCGATCGGCACCGTGATGAGTCGGATCAACGCAGCTCGCCGCAAGTTGCAGGAATCGCTCGACTGGGACCGCCTCAAGGGGCTCGACTGAGCCCGAACAGGAACGACCCATGAATCCGCAGGACGACCGTCTCGAACGACTCTGGCAGGCGACCCGACCGGCGGCCCCCTCGGCCGCGGCCTGGGACGACGTCTGGGCGTCGGTGACGCGAGAGTTGGACCGCCCCGAGGCGAAGCCCCTGACCCTGGCCATGCCCGTCGTACCGGCCCCTCGCGGACGCTGGGCGGCGGTTGCGCTGGTCTTGCTCTCGCAGGCCGCCGCCGCGGCGATCGCCGTGGGCCTGGCCCTGCACGGCCGAGGCCCAATTCCCGACGCCCGCCAGGTCTCCCAGCGGGTTACGTCGACGGTCCACATCGAGGAAGGTCAGCTCGTTTTGATCCGCCCCGACCTCGACGCCCTTCAGGTCGCCGACCTCAGCCGCGAAGGGGGCGTCGACCCCTGGCACCTCCTCCTCAACCGCCTCGAATACCTGGCCGCACCGGCCGTCGCCATGTCGGAGTGACGGATGATCCCGCCGTCGGCCGATGGTCGTTCCACTGTTCGACGCGACTTGCTCGGGTGCCATGGCCACGCTTCCGTGGCCATGAACCGGCCCGGGAATCCGGCGCGACCGTCGCCGATCGCATGGCCACGCAAGCGTGGCCATGGCACCCAGGCTCTGATCGCCGTGCTCCTGCTATTCGCCGGCTGTGAGCGTCCCTCGCAACCCACGCCATCCTCTCCGCAGTTCGTCGCGACGGGCCAGCCAATGCAGGTGACGGTCTTCGCGATCAAGGCGACGCCGAACGCCTCGGCGATCGACCCGAGGCTTTCCGAGGTCCGCGACCAGCTTCGGAAGGTCCTCCCCAACCATGGCTTCGAGTTGATCGCCACCCGCAGCGAGCGGCTCCAGCCGGGCGAGACGCTCCCCTGCGACCTGGGCGAAGATCGCGTCGCCGAGACGACCTACGAGAGCGCTGAGGCCGGTCGGATCTCTTTCCTCTGCTCCTTCCGCGAGGGCCCGTCCGACGCTCCGGCTTACACCACCCACGTCGACGCCCCCGAGAACCAGCTCTTCTTCTACGAGCGTTCCCTCCGCGACGGCTCCCGCGTGCTGATCGGCGTCGGAGCGCGGTAAGATGACGATGAGAGGAGACGCCCATGGACGCGCCGACGATGGTCCCCGTCATCACCGAATACATCGCGATCCGTCCCGGCTGCAACGGCGGCAAACCGCACATCGCCGGCCATCGGATCAAGGTCCAGCACGTCGCCGTCTGGCATGAGCGTCTGGGGATGTCGGCCGAGGAAATCGTCGCGACCTATCCAACGCTGAGCCTCCCCGCCGTCTACGCCGCCCTGGCTTATTACCATTCCCACCGAGACGAGATCGACGCCGACATCGCCGCCGACGAGAAGTTCGTCGCCGAGCAGAAGGCGAAGGCCGGCCCGTCGCTCGTCGCGGAGAAACTGAAGCGGCTCCATGCCCAGGACGATTCGGTTTCACCTGGATGAGAACTGCGACCCGAGGATCGCTCGGGGGCTGCGTCGTCACCAGGTCGACGTCACGACCAGTCAGGAGGTGGGGCTCCTGACCGCGCTCGACGACGATCAGCACGCTTTCGCAAAGGCCGAAGGTCGGGTCATTATTACTCAGGATACGGATTTCCTCCGCATCCACGCTTCCGGCGCGGCGCACTCGGGGATCGCCTTCTACCCGTCGCAGAGCAGGTCCATCGGCGAGGTGGTGCGAGCAGTCCTGCTCATCTGGGAGCACCTCGAACCACACGAGATGGCGAACCATGTCGAGCATCTCTGAAGCGGTTCGAAAACGCCGAACGCCCCGGACGGCTGGGGAGCCGTCGGGGCGTTCGGAGGGAACCGCTGGAATATGCGAGGCAGGGCCTTCCCTGGCCCCCCGACCTTCGAGTCGCCATCCTTCCCTGGCGGCGACCACCTGGATTGAAGGCCTTCGTCGTCCGATCGTCCTTGACCGGATCGGCGTCCCAGCCGACACCACTGTTATCGGCGTCGGCCGGGGGGCGCTTTACTTTTTCAAAGTCGTCAGGCCGGTCGAGGTCAGGCGATGGTGACCGACTTGTCGAGGTAGACGTCCTGGATGGCGTTGAGGAGCTTGACGCCCTCGGCCATCGGCCGCTGGAAGGCCTTACGGCCGGAGATCAGGCCCATGCCGCCGGCCCGCTTGTTGATGACGGCGGTCTTCACGGCCTCGGCGAAGTCGTTCTTGCCGCTGGCTCCGCCCGAGTTGATCAGCCCCGCGCGGCCCATGTAGCAGTTGGCGATCTGGTAGCGGCAGAGGTCGATGGGATGGTCGGAGCACAGCTCCGTGTACATCCGCTCGTCGAGCTTGCCGTAGCTGGAGCCGCCCATGTTCAGGGCCTTGAAGCCGCCGTTGTTCTCCGGGAGCTTCTGCTTGATGATGTCGGCCTCGATGGTCACGCCCAGGTGGTTGGCCTGGCCGGTGAGGTCGGCGGCGACGTGATAGTCCTTGTCGGACTTGAAGGCGTTGTTGCGGAGGTAGCACCACAGGACGGTGGCCATCCCCAGCTCGTGGGCCTGGTGGAAGGCCTCGGCGACCTCGACGATCTGACGGCTGGCGTTCTCCGAGCCGAAGTAGATCGTCGCGCCGACGGAGGCGCAGCCCATGTCGTGGGCTTCCTTGATCTTGCCGAACATGATCTGGTCGGCCTTGTTGGGGTAGGTCAAGAGCTCGTTATGGTTGATCTTGACCATGAACGGGATCTTGTGGGCGTACTTGCGGGCGACCATGCCCAGGACGCCGAAGGTGCTGGCGACGGCGTTGCAGCCGCCGTCGATGGCCAGCTTGACGATGTTCTCGGGGTCGAAGTAGGCCGGATTCTTGGCGAAGCTGGCGCCGGCCGAGTGCTCGATGCCCTGGTCGACGGGGAGGATCGAGAGGTAGCCGGTGCCGGCCAGCCGGCCCGCGTTGAACATCCACGAGAGGCTGCCGAGCACCCGCTGATTGCGGTCGCTGGGGATGAAGATCCGGTCGACGAAGTCGGGGCCGGGGAGATGGAGCGACTCCTTGGGGATCGCCTTGCAGGTGTAGCTGAGGAGGCTTTCGGCTTCGCTTCCGAGGTGTTCGCTGATCGCGGACGCCATTTCGTGGCACTCCGATGCGCGGGCGTCGCGGCGGTCCCTCTCTGGGGGCGGACGCCGGCGTCGGTCCGCGTACACTTGGGATAAGGATGAGAGGCTCAAGCGACGAGCGATTCGCGCCCGTCACGCCCCGGACGACGGCCCCAGTTGAGCGGGCCCGGGGGGCGATGCGCTGCGTCCGGCGTGGATCCATCCGGCCGCACGGCCCCGGACGCACCCGGCCGGGGCAAGGCTCCATCATAGGTTTCGACGCCCTCGGTTGCAATGAGCCATTAGCAGTCGCCCGCCTCCCACGTCCAGGTCGCCTCGGCCGCGTCGACCTTGCCTTAGCGCCTATACTGATGTGTAGGCCACTTCTTTGGGAGGCGTCTTCATGGAAAGAGCACCCAGTCCCAGGGACCGAATTCCCAGACCCAAGGCCACCCGCGTCACCACGTTCGCGGGCGAGGACGGCGAACCCTTCTCGTTCATCACGCGGATCTGGTGGCGGAGCGCCGCCAAGCGATGCACGCTCTGCCCGACGTGCAACAGCAAGCCGATGACGATCTTCTCGCTGTGCGCCGTGGTCACCCCCGGCTTTATCAGCGATGAAGACGCCGAGATGCACCGCTTCGAGCCTGGCGACTCACTGCCGGAGACGAAGGTCGAAATCCATGAGGTGGAGCAGGACGAGGATGAAGAGGATTGAGCCCCGGCGATTCGGCGAGCCGGTGAACTGACGCCGACGGCCCCCGCTTAGCTTCCAGAAGCGGGGCCGATCTCCTTCAGCTGTTTCGTCGCGATCCCGATCGGGCGGTCCATGGGGATGCCGGCGCAGGTCAGCAAGGTCGTCAGCAGATCCCCCTGATTTCCACGGGAGCCCGTCACGAAACGACCCGTACGAATGGAGCCGCCTCCCTTGCCCGCGAGGATGAACGGGAGGTTCTCCCGCGTGTGTTTGTTGCCGTCTTCGAGGCCGGACCCCCACATCATGATGCAGTTGTCCAGAAGCGTGCCGTCGCCCTCTCGCAGGCTGTGCAGCTTCTTCACCATGTAGGCGAACTGCTCGATGTTGAAGGCCGTGATCGCGGCCACCTTCCTGACCTTGTCCGCCTCGTTGTTGTGGTGAGTCTGGGAGTGATGCTTGTCGTTGAATCCAAGCTCGGGATAGGAGACCCCGTTCGGCGTCGAGCCGATGTAGGTCGAAACTCGGGTCGTGTCCGTCTGAAACGCCAGCACGTTCAGATCGCACATGACCTGCATGTACTCGCTCCGCTTGTCTCCCTCCGGGATCTTGATCTCGATGGGCGGGGAATCGGAGTCGTCGCGTCGGCTGGATCGGACGCCGGCTCGCTCCAGGGCCGCTTCTTTCTGGCGGAATTCGATGGCGGCGATGCGCCGTTCCACTGAGCGCACGCTGTCGAGATACTCGTCCAGCTTGCGCCGGTCGGCGGCGGGGAGTGTTTGACGCAGTTGCTTCGCCCCGCCCAGGACGATGTCCAGCATGCGCTGGTCCAGGGGACTCATCGGCGTCGACGAGCCGCCGCGGGCCGGTTGGTCCTGCTTGTTGAACAGGCGGTTGAGGACGTTGCGCGGATTGACCTCGGCGGGGACGGGCTGGGTGGGGGACCGGAAGCTGCAGTGCGAGTAATACGCCTCGTTCAGTCCTTCCTGGTTCTCCTTCCAGGTCTGGGGCATCGTGGCCAGTTCCAGGGACGGCAACGTGGTGAAGGCCCCCAGGTGATTCGCGGCGATCTGGTCAGCGGAGATCGCGATGTCGATCTCATTCCGCCGCTCGGGATTCGGCAGGATCGCCGTGAGCCAGGTAGAGAGTTCGAGCGCGTGGGGCGCGCCGTTGTAGGGCGAGATCGGAACCCCCGAGATCCCCTTCATCAGCAGACACTGGTCGAGCACGGGCCGCAGCGACGCCAGCGCCGGCGGCGGCGACGTCAGGAAGGTCGCCGGGTCGGCGGGCCAGAACTGATCCGTGATCACGCCGTGCGGCATGTACATGAACCCCAGCCGGACTGGTGGCCTGGACGTCTCGCCCCGGACCGTCGAGCCCATGACGTCCAGGAGGGGCAAGGCCAGCGAGACACCCAGCCCTTTCAGGCAGGTCCGGCGATCGATCATCGCGCTCTTCATCATGGGCCTTCCTCTCTCACCGGACTCGGCGATGCGTGAAGGGGTAGCTGGTCACGACCGCGCTGATGAGCGTCTGCATCCGGTACCCATCCGCGGCGACGTCCTGCACCAGAGTATCGACCACGGTCTCGTCGTAGCCTGACAGCCTTCGGCAGAGGGCATACGCCAGGAGTCGTTCCACCAGGTTCCGGGAGAAATCATCGACCCGGCCGGCGATCATGGCCTTCAACTCCTTGGGGGTCGAAAAATGCTTCCCGCCCGGGAGTTCGCCCGCGGCGTCGATCGCCCCGCCGTTCTCGTCCTTCTCACGCCATCGACCGATGGCGTCGAAGTTCTCGAGGCCGAATCCGATTGGGTCGAGCGTCTTGTGGCAATTGGCGCAGACAATGTTTGTGCGGTGCAGTTCGGTGCGCTGGCGGAGGGTCAGCTTTGCGACCGCCCCCGGATCCTGTTGGTCCAGGGCCGGCACGTCCGGCGGGGCGGGGGGGACATGGTCGCCGAGCACCTGTTCGAGCACCCACACACCGCGTTTGACGGGGCTCGTCCGATTGGGGAACGAGGTCGCCGCGAGCACGCCGGGCATCCCCAGAATTCCACCTCGATTCCCGTCGCTCAATTGGACCCGCCGCAACTCCGACCCGGTGACCGTTCCCTCCATGCCGTAGATCGCGGCCAGAGCCTCATTGAGATAGGTGTAGTCACCATCGACGAACCCGATGACGCTGCGGTTTTCTCGTACGATGCTCTCGAAGAAGAGACGGGCTTCATCGTACATGGCCGCGCGGACTTCGCCGGTCATTTGCGGGAACTTCTCGGCGTCGAACGTCTGGTCCGCCAGCTTGTCGACCCCCAGCCACTGTGCGCCGAACCCGTCGAAGAGAGCCCGCGAGCGGGGGTCCGCCAGCAAGCGTTTGGCCTGCGCTTTGAGGACCGACGGCTCATGGAGCTTTCCGCTGTCCGCCAGCGCCATCAGCTCGTCGTCGGGCATGGTCGCCCATAGCAAATAGGACAACCGAGACGCGAGCTGATGGTCGTCGAGCGGGACGATCTCCGCCTTGGGGTTGGGCTCACCGGCCGGCGTGATGAACAGGAACTGGGGTGAGACCAGGATCGCCTTGAGCATCAATCGGAGGGACGATCGATAGGCGAGTTCGCTCTGCCTTCCCAGGTCGAACACCTCCAGCAGGCAGTCGACTTCAGCCTGCGACGGGGGCCGTCGATAGGCCTTCCGCGCCATCGACTGGGCGACCTCGCGGGCCGCCGAGCGAGCGTCGGCCTCGGGGGGAGGCACTTCGCCGAACAGCCGCCGTTCGATCTCCGTGGGCGGGGCGTTTTCGGGCGCGAGAATCCGAGCCGCCACCTTCTCGGCGATCGCCAGATATTGCTCCAACTGCAGAGGCGAGAGCGAGTTGAGATAGCCCTCGCCGCTCACCTCGTCGGGCAATTCATCGGCGATCGCCGGATCGACGCCGAAGAGGTCGTGCAGGGTATTGCCGTATTCCGTCTTGGTCAACCGCCGGATGATGAAAGGCCCTGGGTCCTTTCGGCCGAGGAACTTCAACTTCGCCAGCCAATCGACGAACATCTGGCGATCGGCGTCGCTCGGCTGCTTGTCCACGTCGTCCGGCGGCATGTCGTGCGCCTTCACCCGGGCGACGGCCTTCTTCCACTGCTTGCCGAAAGCCAGGTTGCCGGGGTCCTTGAGCGCCGGCGAGAAGTTGACTCCCCCCTCGGTCGGCTTCTTGTTGGAGTGGCAGGACAGGCAATAGGTCTTGATGAACGGCGCCACGCGAGCGTTGAAGCTTTTCTCGGCGTCCACCTTGAGCGCGGCGACATCCTCATCCGCGACGGCCTGAGCCGCGACGACGATCGGCCGCGGCCAAATGACGCCCAATGCCGCCGCAAGAATCATACAGCAGCGAACATGTGCATTTGTAGCTGACGCCTGATCGCTCATTCGTCACCCATCTCCAACGCAAGGCGGGGCAGTCGCTTGAGGAACGAGCCGACCTCCCGCTGCGTCGCCGTGCTGAAATCATCGCGACACGCCCGAGAAGCCGCCTCGATGGACCATGCTACGACCACCGCAGCCCTGCTCGCAACCCACTTCGCCGCCTCCTTTGGTCTCGCTCCTCGCAACCCGTCTGGCGCTCGGATAGATTCGACTCGTTCGGTGCGGTTCGGGGACAGGCGAGAAGGTCGTCCGACGACCATGAATGCCTACGTCCCCTGAGTACGATCAGAGGAGGTGCCTGATGCGTTCGTCCGTCCGAGGTTTGGCGATCGGGTTTGGGCTGACGCTGTCGTTCTTGCTGGCGACGAGCCCGTCCATGGCCGCCGACGATCGGCAGGAGGCCCGAAAGGAGCCGACCCCGTCGTTGCCCAAGATCGTGCTCGTCGGCGACTCGATCCGCCTCGCCTATGCGCCGATCGTCGCGAAGCGGCTCGAGGGGAAGGCGATCGTGATCAGCCCCGCGCCCAACGGCGGCGACAGCGCCAACGTCCTGAAGCACCTGGAAGAATGGGTCGTCCGCGAGCAGCCGGCCATCGTCCACTTCAACTGCGGCATCCACGACACGAAGAAGTTCAAGACCAGCGGCCAGTTCCAGGTCCCTCCCGAGGCTTATGAAGCCAACCTGCGGGCGATCGTGGAGCGCATCCGTTCCAAAACGGAGGCCACCGTCGTCTTCGCCACCACGACCCCGGTCATCGACGATCGGGCCGCGAAGACGAGATCGAAGGTCGACTACGAGTTGCTCAACGCAAGCACCGAGCAGTACAACGCCATCGCCCGCAAGGTCATGGCCGACCTCAAGGTGCCGGTGGACGACGTCCGACTGGCGGCCGGAGACGCCGACGTCCTCGCCAAACGGATCGGCGACGACGGCATCCACTTCCAGCCCGAGGGCCGCGAAGCCCTCGGCGAAGCCGTGGCCGCCTACCTCACCAAGCTCCTGCCGACAACCGAAGCCGCTTCCGGCTCCGGCTCACGGGTGGGAACACCGCGGTAGCATCTGTCGACCGGTTCGCTCGATGACCTCGGCGAGTGTCAGGCATTCCTCGCACGGGTGATCTTCGTTTGATTAATCGGCGAATTAGAGGTGGCAGGCGAGGACAGGAATGAGATGGAATTGCCCATCTCACCTAGGGACGCCAGAATGCGTGCATGGCCAAGAGCCTACCCTTAACGGAATTCTTGCAAATATGATCTATTATCGACGAATAGACGCTCGAGCGCTAGTGGCTTGCTGACAACTCCGCGCCGCGAAAGTACAATCGTGCAAGCGGGGATTGCTGATAGCGACAGCCAGCATCTGGGTTGAAGGACAGTGAGCGTGCCGAGCCTGAAAGAGCAGTTCGCGGCCGCCCCACGCGAAGTAGGCGGGGGCCGGAACTCCAACCGCACCGACTATCAGAAAGACTGGGCCCTGTGCCATCTGCTGGAAATCCACGAGGCCCGCGAAGACTACGCATTGGTCGTAGAGAGGCACGATGACGTCGTGGTACTCGATCATTCGAGCGAGCCGAAACGTGCTGATTTCTACCAGATCAAAACAAAAGACAACGGAGACTGGAAGCTCGCCAACCTGCTTTACGTGGAGAGATCGAGATCCGCAAGGGACAAAGCGGACGATGCGGAGAGGCCGGAAGAGAATGGCGTCAAGAAGAAGGCAAAAAAGCAGAGCGTAGAGAAGAAAATGTCCTTCCTAGCCAAGCTTTACAGCAATCGTCTCGCATGCTTAGGCAGCGAGATGACGGCTAGCTTCGTGAGCAACGCTCGATTCAATCTCATCCTGGCGAAGGGCGGCGCAGGACTTGATCGTACTGAAATCTGCTTCAATGAACTAAGCGCGGCCGACCTCGAAAAAATTCTTTCGAAACTCAAGGTTGAGCACGAGCTGGCGGAAGCGCCAGATTGTGCCCACCTGTTTTATTTCAGGCGGTCGGACCTCGGAGTCAACAACCACACCGACTGCGCCCGCGGCAAGACCGCGAAATTCATGGCCGACAGGAACTTGGGCGACGCCCAATCGGTGGCCGCTTTCTATCGAGCACTTTTCGAGGAGATTAAGCTCAGAACGAATTACGAGGATGAGCCAGGTTCATTCGAAGGCATCATCCGCCGCAAATCGATAACGAAGGCCGGGTTCCAGGGGATGCTCGATGCGCTCCGCAACCCGCGAGACATCGAAGCGACCACCGCTCGGATCGAAGGCGACCTACGACAGGAGGGCTTGGCGTTCACGGCGACCCGGGCCATCATACGCGACTGCAGACGGGTCTTCCTGGAAAGCAGGAGCAACGCTCTGCCGAAGGCTGTCTACGCGGCCTGTGAGCAGATCGTCCGTAACATGCACGCGCCCGACCAGGAGCACTCGCTCCGTTCGCTGATCGACCTCGGGCTCGCGCGGCTGAAGGAGCGGAACATGCCGGGCACCGAGCTCTTCGCGGACACGTACCTTACAGCGCTCCTACTCATGGCGATCTATGAGTATTGAGAATTACAAGAGGCTGATTCGCAGCCTGCGGACCAAGTCGTATGAAAAAATTCGTATTAAAAGAACTGATCCTACTCTCCCTCAAGGAGGAGAAGGCGCGCAGGGTCGAGTTCGACTCGCAGGTGACGCTGGTCAAGAGCAAGCGGAACGGCAGGGGGAAGTCATGCCTGATCAAGAGCATCTACGGTAGCCTGGGTGCCACGGCCGGCAAGGTCCAGGATTCGTGGAAGCATGCGAAGGTCATCACGCTCGTCAGCATCGAAGTCGAAGGGAGACTCCACCGCATTCTCAGATCCGGCAAGTCCTTCGCGCTGTTCGATGCGGATGACTCTTTCGTCAGGAAGTACACCGGCATCACCAAGGGGTTTGGACCCTTCCTGGCGAACTTGCTGGATTTCCGGTTGCAGCTCCTGTCCAACGAGAACGAGCTGCTGGTGCCGCCTCCGGCCTACATGTTCCTGCCATTCTACATCGATCAGGACACCGGATGGTCGAAGCCGTGGAATGCGTTCGAAAGGCTCAGCCAATTCCAGCGATGGCAAGTCCCCGTGGCAGAGTATCACACGGGCATTCGCCCGAATCGTTATTACATCGCCCAGGGCGAGGCGAAGAAATTCCAAGAGGAGTTAAAGGCCCCAACCCAGCGACGGGACGTCTTGAAGGGCATTCAACTCGATCTCGAAGCACAGATGAAGGTCGCCGATTTCAGCATCGACGTCGAAGCGTACCGGGAGGAACTACGCGAACTCTTGGTGGTCTGCGACGAACTCAAGAAGATGCAGGACGCGATCAAGGAGGAGTTGGTCGCCCTCTATAACAACAAGACCGTCACCGAAGCCCAGATCGTCATCGCCAAGGACGCCATCTCTCAGGTCCGGTCCGATTATAGGTACGCCTCATCCGGCGAGCGGGACGACCATGTGTCGTGCCCCACCTGTGGCGTCGAATACACGAATTCGTTCGCCGAGCGATTCGCCATCGCCTTGGATGAGGAGCGATGCGCTCAGTTTCTCGATGATTTGAACGGAGACCTGGATAAGATCGACGCCGATATCGCAAGCGCGAATCAGAAATACGGCGATCTCAACACGAAGGTGTTGCGAGCGAACGAGCTGCTAAGCACGAAACAAGGCCAGGTCGAACTCCGGGACATTATCGAGAGCGAGGGGCGGAAAAACGTCCAACAAATCCTGCGGCGGGACATTCTTCTCGTCCAAGGCGAGATTGATCGGGCCGAGAAGGAGATCGAGGATCGCAAGGCCATCATGAATGCCGCGACGAGCAAAGGTCGGACGAAGTCGATTATGGACGACTACCGGGAATTCCTTGGTAGATTCCTCCTCCACCTCGACTGCCACAACGCTCCGGAGTCGATGACCAAGAAGATCTACTCGACGATCAACGCGACGGGCAGCAACCTGCCACGAGTTCTGCTGGCGTATTTCTTCAGCATCTTGAGCGTGATGGACAAGCAGTTGCCCGGTTCCCTTTGTCCGATCATCATAGACACCCCGAATCAGCAGGAACAGGACACCGTAAACCGCGACCGCATCTACAATTTCATCAAAGAATTCAGGCCGCCCGCCGCCCAGCTGATCCTGGCCCTAGTGGATCAGGGCGACGTCGATCTCGGCGGCAAGGTGATCGAGCTTCACGAGAAGAACAGCCTCTTGAATCAGGCCGAATTCGAAGAACATTCCCCCCGAATGACGCGGTTACTCTCGTACTTGCATTGAGCATCGACGCCTGGGCGAGAAGGACTCTTGGCCGCTGGCCACGCACATCCGACTAGGCAGCCCAGGCAACAACCGTAGACCCACCACAGTCCTCGCAATCGCCTTAGCCAGCAACCTTCTCCAAGAAGGTGTTGAACCCGCGAAACTGAAAGGCGAAGCCGGAGCCATATTGAAGGTGAGGGCCCAACGCCCGCATCGTTCATTGGCAATCCGAGTGCAGGGGAACAGCGGTCGCGGAGCTTGCAGAAGTGCGCGAACGAACCCACCCAATGAATAAGACAACCCTTTTAACAACAATGACTTGCATCCAAAAATCCGCTTGGCTCGGTTCGCGAGCGAACCCAATTTGGGGTTCGCTGGGCTGAGGGTGGGGGCGGCACGATCGGGCGGTCTGCGATCGACGGCGAAGGGCTCAGTCTGGCGTTGGCGGCGTCTTGTGGGGAGGGGTTATTTCTTGGCGGCGTTCTGCACGATGATGATGTTGATGTCGTCGGCCGGGTGATTGGGGGCGGTGTGGGCCTGGATGGCGTCGTCGACCTGGTTGAGGATCTCGATCGGGTCGTTGCCGTGGTGGCTTTGCAGCAAGGTCTTGAGCCGCTCCTCGCCGAAGACGACGTCGGAGGGGTCCATGGCGTCGGGGAGGCCGTCGGTGTAGAGGATCAGCGACTCGCCCGGTTCCAGGCGGTCGGCGTCGCCGGCGGTGCCGTCGACCATGCCGATCCCGAGCATCCCCGGGTTCGACTTGAGCATCCGCGGACCGTTCGGCCCGACGATGATCCCCGGCGGGTGGCCAACCCCCGCGTAGCGGAGCAGGCCGGTGTCCTCGTCGGCGATCAGGTAGAACCCCGTGCAGAAGTAGCCTTCGGGGAAGTAGTGGCCGGCCGAGACGTCCAGGCCCGCCAGCAGCTCGCCCGGCTCCAGCACGGCGATCGACAGCCCGGCCGCGAGCGCCTTGACCATGCCCGAGAGCATGGCCGAGTTCACGCCGTGACCGGAGACGTCCGCCACCAGCACCCCCAGCCGGTTGTTGTCGAGCCGGTAGAAGTCGTAGACGTCGCCGCCAAGCTGGTTGGCCGGCGTGTATCGCACGGCCACCCGGAGCACGCCCCGAGGGCTGGGGGGCCGAGGCATCATCGCCTCCTGAACCTTCCGCGCCAGGTTCAGCTCGAACGTCAGTTTCTTGTGAGCGGCCTCCAGCAGGCGGTTGCGCTCGGCCAGCTCGGAGTGGAGGTCGGCGATCCGCAGGTGGGCGCGGATGCGGGCGAACATCTCCTCGATGTCGTCCGGGCTCTTGGGTTTCTCGATGTAGTCGTCGGCCCCGGATTCCAGGCCGGCGACCTTGTTGCGGGTCTCGCCCAGGGTCGTGAGCATCAGGACGGGGATCGTCCGCAGCTCGGGATCGTCCTTGACCCCCTTGCAGAGCCCCGGGCCGTCCAGCTCGGGCATCTCGTAGTCGGTCAGGATCAGCTCCGGGCGCGGCTCCTCCTTGGCCTGGGCGAGCCCCTCGACCCCGTTGGCGGCCGTGCGGACCTCGTAACCCTGCTCCTTCAGGAGCGTGCCGAGCATCCGGCGCATCGTGGAACTGTCTTCGACCAGCAAGATGCGACGCGACGACATCGATAGCACTCCAAGCCCGGCTCGAATCGCTCGAGGCACCGTCACGGAACGCGGACAGGACTTCCTGCTTATTATCGCACGACCCACGGGGGTCTGATCGCAGGAAGTCGGTTCGTCGGCGTTCCCGGACGGTGGAGCCGCCCCTCAGTGGGGGGGCCTCCCATAATAGGGAACCGCGAGCGGCGATGCCTAGAGCCTGGCCGACTCAGGCCGACGCGTGGGCGTGGTGCGACGGCTTCCGGGCCGGCGGCAGGCAGCAATCGGTGGGGCAAGCGTCGTGGCTCGGCCCGAACCGGCCGACGGCCCGACGCTCCTCCTCGGAGGCGCCGTGGAGCCGTTCGCAGATCAGCTCGCGAATCATCCGGACGAAACCCCGGTGGGTTCCGACCGTCCGCGACCGCACCATGTTCAGGCCGATCCGCTCGCAGAGGATGCGCGCCTCCTCGTCGAGGTCGTAGAGGACCTCCATGTGGTCGGAGAGGAAGCCGATCGGGTGGACGACCACTTCCTCGGCCCCGCCGTCGCGGAGGGCCTGCAAGGCGTCGAGGATGTCGGGGCCGAGCCAGGGGTCGCTGGGCCGGCCGCTGCGGCTCTGATAGACCAGCGACCAGCGGTCCTCACCGACCTTCAGCTCTTCGGCCACCAGCCGACAGGTCTCCTGAAGCTGCTCCTCGTACGACGAGTTCACAGCCATCGACTCCGGGATGCTGTGAGCCGTGAAGACGATCGGGACGCGCCCGCGTTCCTCGGCGGGGACCTTCGCCAGAGCCTCGCGAACGCGGTCGGCGTTGGCGGCGATGAACTCAGGGTGGTTGTAGAAGACGCGGACCTTGTCGACCTCCGGCGCGTCCGGTCCAACCTCCTCGCGAGCCCGACCGACGTCCTCACGATACTGGCGGCAGCTCGAATACGAGCTGTAAGCCGCCAGCACCACCGCCAGCGCCTTCTTCACGCCGGCGGCGGCCATCTCGCGGAGGGTGTCCGGGAGCAGGGGGTCCCAGTTGCGGTTGCCCCAGTAGATGGGGATCGTCACGCCGTGGCGACGGAGCTCGGGCGCAAGGCCGGCGATCAACTCGCGGACCTGGGCGTTGATCGGGCTGACCCCGCCGAAGTGGTGGTAATGCTCGGCGACCTCTTCCAGCCGCTCGCGAGGTATGTTCCGACCGCGTGTGACGTTCTCGAGGAACGGCATCACGTCCTCGGGCTTTTCCGGACCGCCGAAGCCGATGACCAGGATCGCATCGTACTCGGGCTTCGAACCACTCCCCTCGGCGACGTTGCTTACGATCATTCTTGATGTACCACCAGGTGCAAGAGGATTGATCACGCCTGCATCTTGAACGGGTCGCCCCCGATCGACAAGCCCATCCGGGTCCGTCACCCTCGGCGATCCGTTGCAGCAGGCCCAAAGCCCGCCAGGAATAACAACGCTTAAGAATCGAGCCAGGGACTCGGAAAAGAGTCGTCCAGCGGTCCATGTGGATTCGAGGAATCATGCGATGCCGCGACAATCGGCCGCAAAGCGCATGCCACCGCTCAAATAGGCAACCTGGAGCGTATCGAACCGCAATTATGTGAACCTGGAAAGTTTCTTCAGCCGACACCTCGCCATTCTTGACGGGGCATCGCCCGAGGAATGGAAGAAGTTGCCCAGCGACGTGGCAAACGAGTGATTGAATGGACTTGTTTGCGGATCGTCCGCTCGCCAAACTCCTGGAGATTCGGCCTCGGATGCTTGAAGGTGCAAGAAATCGACCGACTCGAGGACTTGAGATGTCGACGGAAGGGAAGCCAGCCCCGAGCAAGAGGCTGGGGTGCTGGGCGCCGAGCGTGTTGGTCGTCAGTCTGACCGTTCTTCAGGTGAGCGACAGTTCCCTATCGGTTGGGGCCGTTCTCCGGGCTCTGGCGATCTCCGTCGGCTGCCTGGTGGTGTTCACGGCCGCCGTGTTGACGTTCGCCATGGTCAGGGCAGCGCTGCAGAATCGTCGACGGTTTCGCCACCCGGTCGACCCGCAACCGGCTTTGACGACGCGCGACGACCCCGACGCCGCCCCAGGGTTCGCGGTCGCGGTCGATCGCATGGCCGCGGCTCTCACTCCTCTGGGCTACTCATCGCCGGCCTTCCTCAACTGCCAATCCGCCATCGGCCCGATCGTCGTCGCCCTCATGATGAATGAGCGAACGAGAACGGTCGCCCGAATGTCGTCGACTCTCGGCGGGCAGTCGATCCACCGGATCGTGGGGCCCAGCATTGCGACGGGGTTCGTGGACGACACGCATCATCTGACCTTCCTCCAGTCGGAAACCTATTGCAAGTTCTCGACATTCCCCCGTCACAAAGGCTCGACCCGCTTGATCGTTCTGGACGTTGACGACCCCGCAGTGGTCCTCCAACTTCACGAGGCGGCCGTCGAGCGACGCATCACCGGCAGAAGGACGCTGAGCTCCTCCAATCCGGTCGAATTCCAGCGCGAATCCAGCCGCCGCGAATGGGAGGCCCGCGTTCGCGCCGGTGAAATCGTCCTGGACGGCGACGCCTACCGCATGACCTATCTTTGGACCTTGAAGCTCGCCCTCCAACTGACGCCGCCCATCCCTCAACTTCGCGTTCGCGCCGCGCGTCGTCGCACGGCGAAGGCCCTCCGTGAGTTGAGCGCCTGAACTCCTGAAGCAAGGTCTCGTTGATCCGACGCCCTACGGTTTCAGCTCGACGTTCGAGACGCCCTCGGAGCCCGGATGAAAGACGTTGCCCGAGAAATGCAGTCCGACGGGGGCCGTAGGCCCGCCCTCGACGAGGACGGCGTAACGATACGAGGGAGCGGCGGCGGGGAGGTCGTCGCGGTCGGACGCGTACACGACGTTCCCCTGGATGACGACGTCGGTCAGCGGGGGGTTGTCGGGGAGCTGGCCGTGGTCGAAGCGGAGGGGATAGCCGGGATGGCCGCCCCAGATCCATCGGGTGACGCCTCGGCCGAAGTCGCTGATGATGTTGTTGGCGATGATCGAGCCGCCGTCCACGTTGGCCGCCGAGGCGGGGCGTCCGTCGTCGCTCGGTTTCGCCCGATGCGACGCCGCTCCAGGCATCAGGCCGATGCTCCAGAGCGAGTTCCGCGCGAACTGGTTGCCGATCACGACGACGTGCCGCGAACCGTGCATCGCCTTCATCCCGATCAGGGCGTCGTCGACGGTGTTCTGAGCCAGGATCACGCGATCGGCGTGGATGTCGAAGCCCTGGCCCGCGCGTTCGACGTGGTTGCCGAGAACCCGCGTGAAGTCGGTCGATTCGGGAGAGGCGATGTGGACGGCGGTCCCCTGCATCCAGTTGTCAGTCTCCCCCCGCTCCCAGTCGCGGACGCCCGCGAGACGCCCCCGCACGGCGTTCTTCTTGATGAACTTCCCCAACTCATGCGTGCGCTTCAATTCAGGAGTGGCGACGAGCCGGTCCTCGCGGATCGTGTTCCCCTGAACGAGCGTCCCGCGGCATTCGGCCACCAGGATCCCCGTGCCGATGACGCAGCGAAAGGCATAGCCGTTGTCGGGCGAGTCCGTCCGATCGTCGACCCCGATGCGCTGGTAGTTCTGCACCAGACAGCCGACGACCCGTCCGTCCTCGCAGCGCCGGAGTTCGATCGTGGCCGATCGACTCTGATTGTCGAGGACTCGAAGGTCGGCGAGCGTCACGTCGCGCGAATCGGTGGCGATCACCGCCTGGGCCTCGGTCTCCTGGCGTCCTTCCGGCCTCGTGAGCGTGAGGCCGCGGAGCAGGGCGCCGTCGGCGTGGTCGATCCGAACGATGGCCTTCGAGGGGTCCGTCTGGATGATTCGCCCCGTCCCCGAGAGCCCTCCGCCGGGCGTTGCGATCCGGATCGTCTCATGGATCTCATGATCTCCCGCCGGCACCTCGACGACCTTGCCGGGGTTGGCGTCGAGCGCCTCCTGGATCGTCGCGTACCCCGCGACGGACGGCCCCTCGGCCGAGATTCCCGAGAGACAGAACGCCAGCACGATCGCGCACCCGTTCATGTGAAATCCGGGCTCAACCGCCCGCTCCCAGCTTCTCGAAGGGGACGTTCTGGATGGGGTACTTCCGCCAGTCCTGGTAGTCGAAGTGCCACCATTCCTCGGGGAGGGCGATGAAGCCCTCGTCTTCCAGGGCCTTGCGGAGCGTGGCGCGGTTGAGGGCCTGGGCGCGGGTGACGCCGGGATAGTCGGCGAAGGCGCATCGGGAGAAGTCGTCGTAGCCGGTGGGCATGTCGACGGCCTTGCCCGTCTTGAGATCATAGAGCGACAGATCCACGGCGCATCCTCGGTTGTGTCGCGAGCCCTTCGCGGGGTCGGCGACGAAGTCGTGGTACTTCGGCGGGGTGGCCTCGCGGAAGATCTTGGTGACGTACCAGGGGCGATAGCCGTCGTGGATCAACAGGCCCAGGCCCTTCTCGCCGAGCTTCACCTGCGCCCGCTTCAAGGCCTCGGCCGCGGGGCGTTGCAGGAACGCACGAGGGGTCGTGTAGACCGGGACGCCCAGGAAGTTCTCGGGCGTGGCGTAGCGGATCTCCAGCTTGATTCGCGGGTCGAGCGTCGTCAGGTCGACGAGGTCGGCCTTGAGGAACTCGCCCTCTTCCTTGGGTGGTTCGGCCGTCAGGGCCTCGGCGCGGATCTGTTCGATGGGGCGAGTCGGTTTGATGCGGAACATGCCGGCGGGTGGGGGTTCGGGATTGAGGGCGACCTGGCTCTCGACCCACCGCCCCTTGAGCGTGGCCGGCAGACGATCGAAGAAGGCGTCCGGGAGCCTGTGGATCAGGCGGCCGTCGGCGTCGAGCATCTCGATCGCCCGATAGAGCCCGTCCGCTTCGCGTCGCCAGCCGAAGGTTCCGAGGTCGCCGCTGTAGGCCCAAACCTCATCGGGCGTGGCCGAGAAGACGAACCAGCGCGACCGGGCCGAGCCCAGGTCGAAGCCGAGGATTTCTCGGTCGCCGGCGTCCTTGACGCTGAGATCGACGTGTTCGTTGGCGACGATCAGGATCGTCATCGTCGCGGCGCCGACTTCATAGACGCCGGGGCGAACGAGAAGCAGGTCGTTCCCCCAGGTCGAGCCGCCGCCGAGGAGCAGAACCAGGGTCGCAAAAGCGTTCCGAATCGGCTTCATGGCGTTCCTCCATCAAATCTGGCCGGGCCATGTTACCATCGAGCACGCGCCGGGTCAGTGAGGCGTTCTGAAACCCAGGACGCGGCGAGAAGGTAATCAATCGTCGGACGCATCCAGAGGATCGGGCCAAGGCGAATTCGGAGCGACGCATGAAGACCTGGGCGAAGTGGGCGGGGTTGACGGTGTTGCTGATGTTCTGCGCGGCGCTCGTGCTGGCCCGCCAGGAGCCGACGCCGCCGGACTCGGTCGTCTTCGAGAAGGACGTGGCGTATCGCGAGGTCGACGGCGAGACGCTCAAGCTGGACATCGCCCGCCCGAAGGACGGCGACGGGCCGTTCCCGTGCGTCGTCTTCATCCACGGCGGCGGCTGGCGGGCGGGGGACAAGCGCGACTTCCGCGGCGGCATCTTCGGCATGGCGGGGCAGGGGGCCGTGGGGGTCTCGGTGCAGTATCGGTTCGCCCCCAAGCACCCCTTCCCGGCGCAGGTCGACGACGTCAAGGCGGCCGTGCGGTACATCCGCGAGCACGCGAAGGAGTTGAAGGTCGACCCCGACCGCATCGCCGCGCTGGGAGGCTCCGCCGGCGCCTACCTGGCCCTCATGCTGGCGACCACCGGCGACGAAGACCCGAAGGATGGGACCTCCAGCGCCGTGAAGGCGGCCGTCTCTCTGGCCGGACCGGTCGATCTGACGATCACCTATCCGATCGCCTCGCGGTTCATGCTCGACGACTTCATGGGGAAGGATCACAAGGACGACCATGCTGCGAAGGAGAAGGCCAGCCCGCTGCATCACCTCAACGCCGGCGACGCCCCGGTCCTGCTGATCCACGGGACCAAGGACGAGCTCGTCCCGTATGAACAGATCCCCCCGTTCGCCGAGGCCTGCAAGAAGGCCGGCGTCGAAGCCGAGGTTCTCACCATCGAAGGGGGAGGCCACGGCGGCGGCGACGCCGAAGCCCTGAAGAGGGCGATCGTGAAATCCGTTTCCTTCCTGCGCAAGCATCTGGGCATGCCGCCGATCCCGGGGCTCGACGAAGCCGAAGCCCGCTGATCGCCGCCTCTCCCTCGGGTATGATGGAGGGCGTCCGCGGCGTCCCGGCGCGCCGCCCTCCTCCCCCGGAACCCGAGAGACGAGACGAACCACCATGTCCACCCGCCTCCGCTGGCTCGGCCACTCCGCGCTCCTGTTCGAAAACAACGGCCGGCACGTCCTGATCGACCCCTTCCTCACGGGCAACCCCAAGGCGGCGATCAAGCCCGAGGACGCGCCGGCGGACCTCATCCTGATCTCCCACGGCCACGGCGACCACGTCGGCGACGTCGTCTCCATCGCCAAGCGCACCGGCGCGACGGTCGCCACCAACTACGAGATCTCCGGCTGGCTCCAACAGCCCGAACAGGGGCTTTCGAAGGTGGAGGGGCTCCAGCACGGCGGCGGGTTCACGTTCGACGACTGGGTCCGCGTCAAGCTGACGCTCGCCTTCCACGGCTCGGCCCTTCCCGACGGCTCCAACGGCGGCAACCCCTGCGGCTTCCTCCTGACCTTCCCCGACGGGACGAAGGTTTACGACGCCGCCGACACCGCCCTCTTCGGCGATATGTCCCTGATCGGCGACGAGGGCCTCGACCTCGCCCTTCTCCCCATCGGCGACTACTACACGATGGGCGTCGAGGACTCCATCCGAGCCGTCAAACTGCTGCGGCCGAAGTACGTCGTCCCCATTCACTACAGCACCTTCCCCACCATCGCCCAGGACGCCGAAGCCTGGGCCGATCGCATCCGGAAGGAGACGCACTCCAAGCCCGTCGTCATGGATCCGGGGGACTGGTTCAGCATCCCGAAGTGAGCCGAACAGCCACTGATAAAGCCACGCTTGTATTAGACCCTGACGATCTTGAAGCCGTCTAAATCTCGGCCAACGAGAGACCAGCAAGATGACCCCTACGCCTCCCCGAAACTTGGCCGCGGAACTGGCGGCGCTCGATGAGAAGATCAACGCGCTGCTGCCTCCGCGGTACCAGCACTGCTATGAGACGGTTTCGCCGACGTCGATGGGTTCGGCGGGGCTGATCTACGGGGCGGACGGACAGATCGCCTGGGATCGGATCTGGACTTCGTTCTGCGACCTGGCCCTGGCCGGCGGTCCACCGCATCGGGGAAGGCTGCTGGAGCCCGTATCTCCGGACGAGGTGAAGGCCGCCCCCGAACGCCAGCGCATGGTGATCGCCGAGATCGACCGCGCCGTCGGCATGACATCGGGTTTCCGAGTGCTCGACGGCTATGAACCGGGATGGGTCGGCGTGCCGTGCACTTCGGAGGCGGAGGCCTCCTGGCTGCACCTGGCGGTTACGGCGGAAAACGTCTCGATACGTCGGCGGGGGCTCGTCCTCCAACTGCCGGCCGGTCCCGCGTTCCGCCCCGAGAAAGAGATCAAGAACCTCGTCGTGGCCCTGGCGAAGACCTCCCACTACTGGGAAGGCCACCTGACCGACTCCCAGCAATCCCTGGGCGGCGAGGCCGCCTGCGAGGCCGCCTCCCCCACCGAAGCCGCCGCCGATCCGACAGCTTACGAGGCCGCTCAGGCCGTAATCGAGGGAGCCTTCCGCGCTTCCGGCCTGCCGTCTTCGTCCCGTCGCTACGTCGGCTGGGCGGGTGTCGAAACAGCCGACGAAGAGGAGGCCGGCTGGCTCCTCCGTGCCATGCTCGTCGAGCGCGTCCCGGTCCGCCGGGAAGAGAACTCGCTCTTTCTCCCCGTTCCCGCAACCAGAAATCCAGAGCCGCAAGCGCGGGTTGCGCAAGCATTTATACACATTTGGAATCTCCGAAAAACTTCGTCGAACCGCCCCGCCTGGCGTCCCTCCAGCCGCCCCCGATGACTCCAGCCAACGAACGAATGATTTAGGACTGAACCCTACGGTCTCCGCTGCGAGGGCATGCAAACATCAAGAAAAGAAGCGAGAATCTTGACGCTCGGCACCCGGCTGACTATGAATGTTCTTCTCGCAACTCTTCCTCCTCCTCTCCCTAACATCGATCGGTTCTCACCTAACTCGGGGTAATGCCCTCGTGATTCGGAGCGGATTTGTGAATTTTTTCACGCTCGATCGTTCTCGCAAGACGTTCTGCGCGGTGTTGATGGGGATGGCTGCAGGCTGCGGCTCTGGCGAGACTGGAGACGGCATTGCGCGAGAGCCGATCTCGGGCAAAGTCACGTTGGGCGGCGCTCCTTTGAATAACGCCTCGATCCAGTTCATCCCTTCTGATCCGAAGGCCGGCACCGGTACGTCTGCCGAGATCAAAGCGGGAGAATTCGCCATCCCCAAGGAGCGTGGCGCGGCCCCTGGGGGCTATAAAGTCATGATCTCTTCGGTCACGACCGATGATGGATCGGCTAGCGAAGCCCCAGGCGCGCCGTCGAAGCCCAAGGCCGATCCGATCCCCAAGAAGTACAACGTCAACTCGACGCTCAACGCCGAGGTCAAGGCTGACGCTCCGAACGAGTTCACCTTCAGCCTCGACACGAAGTGACGGATCGCTCGCCGATGTCAGTCTCTGCCCCTTTTCCAGCCCTGATGCCACGATACTCCTGAGGAACGTCAGGCTCGATGCGCTCGCACCAGCCGACGCCGCAGGCCCCCTTGCAGTCCGTCCCATAAGTCCCGATCGCTCTACGTCCGGTTTTCGATCGCTTCACGGCCGACCCGTAGCCCCGGAAGGGTGCAAGGCTCGGTCTCGACGTGATCGTGCGCCCTAACTCCGTCTCTTTTATTCCGCACGTCGCCATCTTGTAAGAGGAGGTCGCCTTGCAGAGTTCCAAGTCGCGCCGCGCCTTCACCCTGATCGAACTGCTGGTCGTCATCGCGATCATCGCCGTCCTTATCGCCCTGTTGCTGCCGGCCGTCCAGGCCGCTCGCGAGGCCGCCCGCCGCGCCCAGTGCGTCAACAACCTGAAGCAGTTGGGTCTGGCGATGATGAACTATGAAAGCACCAACACATCTTTCGCTCCTGGGCGAAAGGGTTGCTGCTTCGGCACCTGGGTCGTCTTCGTGCTCCCCTTCCTGGAGCAGGGGAACATGTACGCGTCCTGGAACTTCACGGGGAGCCCTCAGTGGGACCCGAGCTCGCCGATGTTCCGGTACAACGGCGTGGCCAACTCGACGCTGACGAACACCCGCATCTCGGCCTTCACCTGCCCGAGCGACACGCCCAACACGCAGTTCAACGGCATCCAGTGCTATAACTATGCGGTGAACTTCGGCAACACCGGCAACGCGCAGCAGACCACGCTGAACGGCATCAACTTCGGCGGCGCGCCGTTCACCGACATGATCAGCTCGGCCAACGGCGGAGCGACCACCGCCCAGTCCGGCGTGGTCACCATCGGCGGCCTCTCCGACGGCACGAGCAACACCATGATGGCCAGCGAGGTCATCATCGGCCAGGGCGTGGACCTCCGCGGCTTCGTCCACTGGGGCGACGCCTCCGGCTTCGAGTCTTACCTTGCCCCCAACAGCAAGGACTTCGACCGCATCTACTCGGCCAGCTACGTGAAGTACCCCTACATGACCAACCCGCCGGGCGCCGTCTCCACGACGACCGCGCCGAACATGGTCGCGGCCCGCAGCCGGCACTCCGGCGGCGTGAATGCGGCGATGTGCGACGGCAGCGTCCGGTTCATGAAGGACAGCATCAGCCTCCCGATCTGGCAGGCTCTGAGCACCACCAAGGGCGGCGAGGTCATCAGCGCCGACGCCTACTGATCCTTGACGGCGGCGGGCGATGCGACGATCGCCCGCCGCCTTTTCGCTCCCTTCTCGCTCTGGCCTCACGCCCCCCATCCCTGCCGACACGGCCCGCCTCCCATCACGTCCCTGGCCGGCCGCCCGTGGTTGAATACGTCGGCTTCTTCTCTCGACGGCCCTGGTTGTCGAGACGCCGCGGTTGGATTCGTCGCTATGTTCGAACGAGTCGAGACGACGAATCGTCGCGATCGATTCGTCGTCCAGCCCGTCGACAACGCGCATCCGCCGCGATAGCCTTGGCGGATCGCATCTCGAAACTCGGCATGGATCAAACAACCGGGAGAAGGAGACGAAGATGCTGAGAGCCGTCCGTTCCGCCGCGGCCTCGTTCGCGGCGCTGACGTTGGGTGCAGGGGCCGTCCTGGGCGGCGACCTGACCGACAGCCTCAAGCCGGGCTCGCCTGAGATCAAGTCGGCCGGCGCGTTGGCCTTCGGGCCCGACGGCGTCCTGTTCGCCACCGACCAGCCGGGCAACGCCCTGTTCGCCATCGACACCGGCGACCGCGGCCAAACCAGCTCGCAGGCCCCCGCCGCGGTCTCCGTTGAGGGGATCGACGCCAAGGTCGCGGGGATGCTTGGAACCACGCCTGATCAAATCCTGATTCGGGACATGGCCGTCAACCCGGCCTCGGGCAACGTCTATCTCTCGGTCGGGCGGGGCAGGGGGCCTGACTCCCCGTCCGCCATCGTCCGGGTGGACGCCAAGGGAGAGATCCAGGAGCTGCCGCTCAAGGGTGTGAAGTTCGCCAAAACCGACCTCGCCGGCCTCTCCACCTCGCAGCGCGGCCGCCAGGACGCGATCACGGATCTGGCCTTCGTCGACGGCCGCGTGTTCATTGCCGGCCTCTCGAACGAGGAGTTCTCCTCGAACCTCCGCACGGTGCCGTTCCCGTTCACCTCGGCCAGTGCGCCGGGGACGCACATTGAGATCTACCACACCTCGCACGACCGGCTTGAGACGACCTCGCCGATCCGGACGTTCGTCCCCTACGAGATCGACGGCAAGCCGTTCATCCTGGCGGCCTACACCTGCACGCCGGTGGTGAAATTCTCCGTCGCCGACCTTCAGCCCGGCGTGAAGATCAAAGGCACGACCATCGCCGAGCTGGGCAACCGCAACAAGCCCCTCGACATGATCGTCTACAAGAAGGACGGCCTCGACTACATCCTGATGGCCAACAGCAGCCGGGGCGTCATGAAGATCGCCGCCGACCGCGTCGGCGCGCAGGAAGGGCTCGTCAAGCGCGTCAGCGACAAGGCCGGCCTCACCTACGACACGATCGCCGAGTTGAAGGGTGTCGAACAGCTCGACAAGCTCGGCCGCGATAGCGCCGTGGTCCTCGTGCGCAACGAGAAGGGCGTCGACCTCAAGACCATCGCGCTGCCTTAAGGCCCAAGGCCGCAGTGGTCCCCCCGTAAGAGTTCAAGGCGAAGCCGTTGACAACGTCCCTTCTCCCTTTGTGGGAGAAGGTGCCGCGCAGCGGCGGATGAGGGGTTCACAACCCAAGGCCTACGACGTTGACGTTGTGGCCCCCTCATCCGGCCTTCGGCCACCTTCTCCCACAAGGGGAGAAGGGAGGGTTTCTCTGTGCTTTCCCCAGCCAGCTCTCGGATCATGTCGAACCGATGAACCAGATCCGAATCCTCCTGCTGCTCATCGCGCCAAGCTTCGGCGACGGTCCGTCGGTCGTCTTGCATCGCCAGAACGACAAGGCGACCGTCGACGTCGAAGGTCTCTACAAGGCCGACCTGGACCGGCTCGCGAAGGCCGACTGGGAGGCTCGCGAGTGGGCGACGCTCTTCGCGGTCTCCGTCGCCGGTCAGGGCTCTGAACAGCCGCCGATCCTCGGTTCGTATCGGGTCGAGGAAGGCCGCCTGCGGTTTGAGCCTCGCTTCGCTTTCGTCCCCGGCCTCCGGTACCGCGCCGAGTTCCGTCCTGGCCGTCTATCAGGCCGCGAGGGCGTCGCGTCGGTCTCGGCTGAATTCTCGCTGCCGAAACCGCCGCCCGCCGCGCCGACCGTTGTGAATCAGGTCTACCCCAGCCGGTCGACGCTCCCCGAGAACCTGCTCAAGTTCTACCTCCACTTCAGCGCTCCGATGAGCCAGGGACGCGCCTACGACTTCGTCCACATCCTCGACGCGAGCGGCGAGGAGGTCGAGGGGGCGTTTCTGAAGCTCGACGAGGAGCTCTGGGATCGCGACGGCGTCCGCCTCACGCTGTTGATCGACCCCGGCCGAATCAAACGCGAGGTCGGTCCACGCGAGGGCTTCGGGCCCGTGCTCGAGGCCGGCAAAAGCTACACGCTCCTGGTTGACGCTCGATGGCCCGACGCCGAAGGCCGTCCGCTCGGAACGCCCTACCGGAAACCATTCCGCACAACGGCCGCCGACGTCGTTTGCCCCGACGTTCGGTCCTGGCGCGTCCGTCCGCCCGCCGCCGGCTCGACTGACGCACTGATCGTCGAGTCCCCCAAGCCGCTCGACCACGCCCTTTTCAATCGACTGGTTCGCGTGCAGAGCGCGGATGGGCGCGACGTGGCCGGCCGGGTGGTCGTGACCGACGAGGAGACTCGCTGGTCGTTCACGCCCGAGCGCCCCTGGACGGCCGGCGCCTATAAGCTTGCGGTCGGGGCGACGCTGGAGGATCTCGCCGGCAACAACCTTCAACGGCCTTTCGAACTCGACGTGTTCGAATCCGTCGGCCGTCGGATCGACGTCCCGGTCGTCCACCGCTCCTTCGAGATCCGTTGAGCCCCGTCACTTCGCATTAACGGCCCGCGTGGCCAGAAGAGCCTGGAGCGCCCAGCCGGTCGTGGAAAGGCGTTGGGCGTAGCTCTCGCCGTCAGGGGGGCGGGTCGTTTCGGCCCAACTGCCGTCGGGACGCTGAACGGCGGCGAGATACGCGCGGCCTCGGCGGATTGCCTCCGATCGCCCGGGGAACTCTTCGTCCCGGCAGCGAGCGAGGGCCAGCAAGACCATCGCCGTATCGAACGGCTCGGCCGGGGCGTTGAGGAACGGCCCCCAGCCGCCTCGGGATGCCTCGCTTCGGCCGATCAGGTCGAGCGCGCGCCGACGCTGGGCGACCGCGTCGGGGTCGTTCTCATCGACCAATCCCAACACGACGGCTGCGGCGTCGAGGACGCTCCGAACCGGAGTCTTACGTAGCCAGCGGTCGGCCCGATCGAGGGGCGTAGTGAACCGCTGGAGGTCGGCCGCGCGGAGCGATCGACAAGCCATAACCGTCGCCAGGACCGGCCCGTACGTGGCTGGCGATCCGACGTTCCCCTCCACGTCCACCCGCCACGATCCGTCGCCGCTCTGGTCTCCGGCGACCTGATCGGCGGCGCGCGTCAAAGCTCCGCGATCCTTCGATCGCCCCGAATCGACGGCGTCCGCCAGGGAGGCCGCGAACTGGATTCGCGCGAGCACTTTGTCGCTGAACGGCCCCTCGCCGCCGTTATGCTCCCAGCGCTCGGGGCGTTCCAGCCAGTCGGTCGTTTCGCCGAGCGTTGCGTCGGCGATCGGCTCGCCGAGCCGGGCGGCCTGATAGAGCGCCCGGGCGGCGTCGCCGTTGTTGTGGCAGGAGAAACAGTGATTCTCGGGTCGCCAGCGAGGGACCTCGCGAGACAGATACGCAAGAGCCCGAGCTTCCACCCCGGGCTCCTCCGCGACGGCCAAGGCCGCCGAGTTCAGGATCATCACGTAAAGGGTTGTCTTGCCCCAGAAGATGACCACAACTCCAGCCAAGGGCCGCCATGGGTTCCATGACCACGCTCGTCGTGGGCATGCGATCGGCGACAGGTCATGGCCACGCAAGCGTGGCCATGCCACCCAGTTTCGTTGAATCCCAAGGAAGGGAGACGTCTCTTCGTCCCCTTCGGATGTCGATACTTACGCCGTTCGCGAGACGTTCAGCCAGGCGTGTACGTGGGGAGCGCCCCGGAAGTACCAGGAGAAGGCAGGGCCTTCGAGCTTCCAGATGTCCCAGATGCCGTCGTCGCCGATGTCATCTTCCTTGAAGAACGTGAGGCGGAGCTTGTCGACGCCGCCGTTGGCTTCGAGGCAGCGGCGAACCTCGGCGGCGTCGCACTCGCGGAAGAGGGCCAGCATGGAATCGATGAGCTTGGAGGTCATCTGCTTCTGCTGGCCGTCGAGCGTGCCGATCGAGAGGCCGGTCGAGGCCAGCTTCTCCCCCTTCAGCTTCACAGTGTCCGAGGCGTCGACCTCGGCCTCGTCGACGAGCGCCTGCTTGCGCTGCTTGTCGTCGAGGGTGGCGAAGATCTTGTTGGCCTGCTCGGCCTGGGGCCACCAGACGTTGCCGGTGTGCTTGGCGTCCTCGTTGTCGGTGCCGGCGGCGTGGCCGTAGAAGATGGGGCCTCCAAAGGCTGAGGCGGCGACGCTGTCGCCGTCGACGCGGAGGGTGTCGTGCCGGCCGGTCAGCACCCACTCAAACGGCTTGTCGCTCTCAGGCTCGCCAAAGACGGCGACGTGGTAAGCCTCGAACCCCCCGGAGTCGTCCTTCATCTGCCGCATGAACCGCTCGTAGCCGTCCTCGCTGGAGAGGTTCTTCATGATCTCGCGACAGATCGCCTGCTGCTCGGTGGAGAGGTCGCGGATCGAGGGCTTGACGATGCTCCAGTTGTTCTTCACCACCGATCGCAGCTTGTGGTCGAACGGAAAGCAGATCGCCTCACGCTGGGAGGGACTGAGCGACTTGTAGAACCGCGCGACGGCCGTCTCGGCCAGGTCGGAAGGGCTGGGGCGGTCCTTTGCCGGCTTCGCGTCCGACGCCCACGCCGCCGCGCCGAGCCCGGGGACCGAGGCCCCCAGAACTCCCGCGCCCAGGCCGCGGAGAAGGTCGCGCCGCGTCCAACCTTCGCAACCGTCGACTCGTTCCGATCGAGGGGCGTCGTTCGCCATCGCTGCGGCTCCCGGGGTAGAGGCGCGCCCGCCACGGGCGCCTGGAGGGGAAATAATCCACAAGAGTTTAACCTAGTGACACGTTCCCTGCCCGTCAACAAGCTGGCTCCCGACGACTGCGAGCCGCCCTTGATTCGCGTAGTCGGCAAACTCACCTCCTCTGTCTGACCGTCCATGTGATAAAATACAGAATGAGGGCGTGGGGGAGTCGGACGACACATTCTCGACTCCCGGTCGTGACGCCGATAAGATCGTGACGGCGCATGGATTTGGAACGTAGCCGACGAGGGCGCGGTCGAAGGCCGCGAGCCCGCCTTGGATTCTACGAAGACCAAGACGGTGGGCCTTGAAGGACCGGCGACGATCTACGAGGTCGCCGGGCTGAAGGAGGCGTTCCGAGAGGCCCTGGCCGAGGGGGGAAACCTCCGGGTCGAGCTGGACGAGTCCACAAAGTGGGACCTGGCGGGGTTGCAGCTGCTGGTTTCGTGCGTGAAGACGGCGCAGGCGGAAGGCCGCCGGCTGACGCTGGCCAAGGTCCCTCGGGCATGCGTGGAAGCAGCCGAGCGGGCCGGACTGTCGGCCTGGCTGGAATCGGCGACGGAGCACGATTAGAGCGAACCGAAAGAGGGCGGCGGCGGTCGGGTTGAACCGAAAGGGGTCGTTGGAAGGGAATCAAAAACGACGTCGTCCCCGGGGGTCGGCGAGTGGACGCCGAGGCTTGGGGCGGACCAGCCAGTGAGGCGGCGAACATGGACTGGGTCTCTCCCCAGACGCTGACCGCACCCGCGGCCGGGCCATCGGGCCTCAAGACGCCCCACCGGCTCATCGGCGAGGCCCCCGGCTCGAAGTCCAGCACCAAGACCGTGCTCCACGCCGACGACAGCGGCTCGGTCCGTCGCTGGGTCGCCGATCAACTCGCCGGAATGGGCCTGAAGGTCGTTTCCGTCGCCGACGGCGACGCGGCGTTGCAGTACCTCAAGGACGGGACCTGCGACCTGCTCCTGACCGACCTGGAAATGCCCAACCTCGACGGCCTGGCCCTGCTGGCGGCCGTCCGCGAGCTGCCCTCGCATCGGTTCCTCCCCGTCCTGGTCCTCTCCAGCAAACAACCGGCGGAGTTCGCCCCGGCGCGTCGTCAGGGCGTCACCGGCTGGCTGGTCAAACCCGTCGACGGCGAGCACCTGCGCCGATGGGTGCGTCGCGTCCTGCCGGAGTAGCCGCCTGGTCCGGGTCCACCGATTGGCACGATCTCGATTCTCTCGCCCCGTCCACCGACGCCCGCCGACATCGGGTAAGTTACAAGTGCCCACATCCGGGAGGCGGCGCGGACTTCGCGCGCATACAATAGGCAAACGGGGCCGCCGAGGCGACGGCTGGGCCGACGAGGATCGCCGGTCGAGGAACCACTTCCAGGAGAGGCAACCGGACGGGCGGCATCCGCACCGTTCCCCTGCTGAGGAAGCGACCCGGCCTTGGGAAGCGCGGACGACCGATTTCGCGAGATGTTCTACGAGGAGGCCCGCGAGCTTCTCATCAGCCTGGAAGAAGGGTTGATGGAGCTGGAACGCCGGCAGGGCGATCGTGCGCACCTCGACAAGACCTTCCGCGCCGCGCACAGCCTCAAGGGCGCCGCTGCAATGGTCGGTCTGGGGACCATCGCCGAATTCACCCACGGTATCGAGGCCGTGCTGGATAAGATCCGCACCGGCGGCCTCGTCGTTGATTCGGACATCATCACCACCCTGCTGGAATCACGCGACCACCTCGCCGCCATGGTCGAAGGAGAGGCAGCCAACTCGCCCATCCCGGGCTCGGGCCACCTTTCCCAGCGCCTGGCCGCCTTGCTCTTTTCGTCGGGTCGTCGCGACGACCCCCGGCCGGCCTCCGCCGCGCCCGTGCCCGCCCCAGCGCCGGCGCCTCCCTCCGCCCCCCCACCAACCGCCCAGAAGCCCGAGCCGCCGAAACCGACCCCCGAACCCGAGCCCCCGGTCAGGCAGCCCGTGGTCGAGGTCGCCGCCGAGCCTCCACCCGCCAAACCGAAGCGACCTCGCCACAAGGCCGAGCCCACTCCCAAAGCTCACCCGAAGCCCAGGACGGCCCATCGCCAGACGATGCCCGCCGCAGCCGTCGACGAGCCGGCCGCGGGCGAGATCGTCTACAAAATCCGGTTCACCCCCGGCCCCGACGTCCTCAAGCGGGGGGTGAATCTGCTGGGCGTCTTCGACGAGCTTCGCGAACTGGGAAAACTGGACGTCCAGGCGAACATCGACGCCGTCCCCACTCTCAGCGGGTTCGAGCCTGAGCGGTCCTACCTGAGCTGGACCTGCACGCTGCGGACGACCGCCGAGCCGGACCGGCTGGACGACGTCTTCCTGTTCGTCGCCGAGGACGGCGCGATCAGCGTCGAACGCAGGCTCGCCGACGGCGCGTTCGAGGCGGTCGAAACGCCGCTGTTGAAGCTCCCCCCCGGAACCCCCGTCGCCACGCCCCCGTCGACCATCCCCCGGCCGACCCCTCCGCCCCCAGCGCCGGCGGTTCAGTCCACCACGGCCCATCCCGGCGAGGCCCCTCACCCGAAACCGAGCGAGGCCGCCGACGCGATCAACGGCCAGGCAAAAACCGCGCATGCGGCGAGGGCCCACGGCCGGATCCGGGTCGACGCCCAGCAGCTCGACGACCTCGTCGGCCTGGCCGGCGAGTTGGCGGTCATCTCAGACAATCTTCAGGGGCTTCGCGAGATCCGGAGCGCCTCGCCGTGGGTCGCCACGATCGAATCTCTCCTGCGCGTTAGTCGGGAGATCCGCGACACCACGCTGGACCTCCGCATGGTCCCGGTCGACGAACTCTTCTCGCGGTTCCCCCGATTCGTTCGCGACCAGGCCGACCGGACAGGCAAGGAGATCGACCTCCGGATCGTCGGCCAGGAGACCCGGCTCGACCGCACGATCGTCGAACGCCTGGGCGACCCGATGGTCCACCTGATCCGCAACGCCGTCGACCATGCGCTGGAGACGCCCGAGGAACGGGAGGCGATGGGCAAGCCGCGGGTGGGCCGGATCACGCTCTCGGCCGGGCATGAAGGCGACCGCGTGGCCATCAAGGTCGAGGACGACGGCCGCGGCCTGGACCGTGAGCGGATCGTCAGGAAGGGGGTCGAGCGTGGGCTCATCCCTCCCGGAACGCCGGCCGACGACCCCCGGGTGGTGAGTCTCATCTTCGAGCCCGGGTTCTCGACGCGCGACCAGGTCAGCGAGCTTTCCGGCCGGGGAGTCGGTCTGGACGTCGTCCGCGACTCAGTCCGGGCGCTCCGTGGAAGCCTGGCCGTGGAGAGCGAGCCGGGGCAGGGGACCTCGTTCATCTTCCGGCTCCCGCTGACCCTGGCCCTGATCGACGGGCTTCTGATCGAGACCGGCGGCGGGCGGTACGTCGTGCCGCTGGCGCAAGTTGAGGAATGCGTGGCGTTGGGGGGCGTCCAGCAGGCGCTCTCGGCCGGGAGGCCGTGCGTGACCGTCCGCGGCGAGCTGGTGCCGACGGTCTCGCTGCGAAACCTCTTCGGGATCGACGGCCCGCCGCCTCCTCGGCAGGAATTGCTGCTGACGAGACATTCGGGCCGACGCGTGGGGGTGGCCGTCGACCGCCTCAGTGGTCGGGTCCAGGCCGTCATCCAGTCGCTGGGCGAAGGGCTGCACAGCCTGAGCCGGTTCTCCGGGGCGACCATCCTGGGAGACGGCTCGGTCTCGCTCATCCTGGACCTGTCGGCCCTGGTGTCGGAATCGCGAATCGCCGAGAGCCATTCCCGTAACAAGCCCGCGGCCGGCGTGTGGGCGGAGAACGTGCGATGAAGCTGACCCTGCGAAAGAAAGTCACCCTGGCGCTGGTGGCCTTCGGGCTGATCCCCGCGGGAATCGTCGCGGCGACCGCCTACCTGACCGACGACCAGTTCAAGCGCAAGCAAGACCTCATCATCCAGACCGCGGCCGGCGCGATCGCGGACAAGATCTACGCTATCGCCCTGACCTCCCCCGAGTCGGCGAAGGCCGTCGAGGAGGGGCCGGAAGCCGGCGTCCTGCCCGACTGGAAGCCCGACGAGGAGGCCCGGCGGAGGATCCAGTTCGTCATCGGCGAGGTCGTCAAGCGCTTCGAGCTGGACAACGCCCACATCATGATCGTCGATCCCAACAACCGGCTGGTGATCGACCACCGCGGCCCCGCGGGAACCTTCGACGACAAGCAAGGGGACTTACCCACCCGGTACAAGGACATCCGCGACGCCGCCGTCGGCGCCGTCGTGGGGCACTCCCAACTGGACGGGGTCTCGGACGTGGTCTCGGGAGAGACGATCGTCCCCGAGATCGTCGGCTTCGCGTCGATCAAGCGGGCGCTGCCGACCGACGCGACGATCCGGCCCGGGTTCGCCGTCCTGACGGCCGTCCCCCTGGTCAACGCCTATGAGACGATCTACAACTCTCAATGGACGATCTTCAAGCTCCTGGTGGGGATCGTCCCTCTGACGCTTCTGTTGAGCTTCCTCTTCGGCCGCTGGTTCATCCGGCCGCTCTTGCAGATCATCCGGGTCACCGGCGACCTGCATCAGGGGCACCTCTACAACCGCACGGGGATCGTCCGATCGGACGAGATGGGGAATCTGGCTGGGTTGACGGACTCCGTGGTCGGCAAGCTGTCGGAGGTCATCAGCCAGATCCGCAACACGACCGACTCGGTCTCCACGGCGAGCAACGAATTGAACTCGTCGGCCCAGCAACTGGCCCAGGGGGCGCATGAGCAGGCGGCGACGCTCCAGGAGATCGGCTCCAGCCTCCAGTCGGTGGATGGGTCGGTCGCCCGCAACGCCCAGCACGCCCGCGACACGGCGAGGACTGCCAACGAGGCCAGCGCCCAGGCGAGCAAGGGGGGCGAGGCCGTCCATCAGACGGTGGCCGCGATGCGCGAGATCACGCAGAAAATTCTGATCGTCGAAGACATCGCCTATCAGACGAACCTGCTGTCGCTGAATGCGGCGATCGAGGCCGCCCGCGCCGGCCCGCACGGACGAGGGTTCGCCGTGGTCGCCGGCGAGGTCAAGAAGCTCGCCGAGCGCAGTCAGGCGGCCGCCCAGCAGATCAGCGACCTGGCCAAGAAGAGCGTGGCCGTGGCCGAGAACGCAGGCCAGCTCCTGGAGCGAACCGTCCCCATGATCCGCGACACCTCCGAACTGATCTCGGAAATCGCCGCCGCCAGCCAGGAGCAGATGAACGCGATTCGCGAGATCAACATCGGCGTCAAGCAGCTTGAGGACGTCGTCTCGCAGAACGCCGCGGCCAGCCACGAGTTGGCGGCGACGTCGACCGACCTGGCCCAGCAGTCGTCGAGCCTCCAACGTGAGGTGGAGTTCTTCCGACTGGAGGCCGGCGCCGCCTCATCGCCGCCGCCCCCCACGCTGGGCGGCCCACCACCTCGAGGGATCGCCCACCACCGGCCTCCCAAACGGCCCCCCGCGCATCTCGGCGAGATGCCGCGCGGCGAAACCCACCACGCGACCGACAACGGCTCCGGAGGCCGAGGCCACGGCGCCCCGCTGCCGCCGCCGGGACCGCCGCCGGGGATCGTCCCGCCGCCTCGAGGCGGGGTCGTGGTCAACCTTGACGACGACGACAATTTCGAGCGATTCTCATGAGGGCCGGAGTCGAATTCGACGCGACCACGCGACCCCACGCCCCGGGAGGGCCCCGCGGATGATCGACGCGACCACCGAGCCCGCCGCCGACGCCGACCGCGACCGAGCCCAGTCCTACGTCGTCTTCCGCCTCGGCGGCGAGGGATACGCCCTGGAAGTCCTGCGTGTTCAGGAGGTCCTCGACGTTCTGGCGATCACCGAAGTCCCCGGCTCCTCACGATGCCTCCTGGGGGTGATCAATCTTCGCGGCCACGTCGTCCCGGTCTATGACCTGAGAATCCCGTTCGGGCTCGCCATCGACCCCAAGCCGGCCCGGGCGCCCAGCGTCCTGATCGTCGAGAACGAGGCCGGCAACGACTCCGACGTGACGGGGCTCCTGGTCGACCGCGTCTCCGACGTGCTGGAGTTCGCTCCTGAGCAGGTCCAGCCGTCCCCCCAACTGGGGCTGGGCAAGACCACCCCGTTCGTCCGCGGCCTGATCCGCCACCAGGACGCCTTCCTGCTCGTGCTGGACGTCGACCGCGTGTTCTCCGTGCTGGCCACGATCAACGGCGAGGGGGTCTAACGTGGCGTCGTCGGGCCTGCCGCCATCCTCGCCCCCGGGCGAACCCGATCCGTGGTCGGAGAAGGACTTCGGCTGCGTCGTCGGCTTCCTCCGGAGCCAGATCGGCATCTCGCTGGAGACGCACCGCATGGGGCTGCTCCAGGCACGCCTGCGCTCGCGGCTTCAAGCCCGAGGGATCGCCAGCTTCACCCAGTTCTATGACCAGGCCCTGCGCCCCGACCCCACCGGCTGGGGGGCGCAGTTGTTGATCGACCTGTCCACGGTCAACCACACCTCCTTTTTTCGAGAGCCGGCCCACTTCACGTTCATGGTCGAGCTGGTCCAGAGCTGGCTCCGCGAGACCCCGTCGGCCCCGGTTCGCCTCTGGTCGGCCGGCTGCTCCTCAGGCCAGGAGCCCTACAGCATGGCCATGGCGCTGGCCGAGACGCTGCCGCAGCACAACCTCGCCCGCATCGACATCTGGGGGAGCGACCTCTCGCTGGAGATGCTGAAGGTCGCCGCCGGCGCCATTTACACCGCCAGGGACGTCCAGGGGGTCTCTCAGGCCCGACTTCGACGCTTCTTCCTACTGGGCCGCGGGCCTCGCGAGGGCTCGTTCCGGATCGTCCCGGAGATCCGCGACCTGGTGAAATTTCGACACATCGACCTCCGCACCGGGATCTGGCCGATCCCCGCCGACTTCCACATGGTCTTCTGCCGCAACGTCTCGATCTACTTCTCGGACGACGATCGGCAGGCGCTGTTGAACCGGCTGGCCCAGCACATCCGGCCCGGCGGCTGGCTGGTGATGGGAAACGGGGAGATCCTCCCCTCGGTCCCGGCGATGTTCCGCAAACACTCGCCGTCGATCTTCCAGAAAGAGGAGTGACCGTCCGCCATGGCCCTGCGCGACCGCTCCAAAACATCGCCTCCCGGCCACCACGTCACCATCGAGGTCATGGTCGTCGACGACAGCGCCGTGATCCGCCAGCGGCTCAAGTCGATCATTGAATCCGACCCTCGTTTCCGCGTCACGCTCGCGGCCGATCCTTATGAGGCGGTCGCCATGCTCAGCCGGTCGGTCCCCGGCGTGATCGTGCTGGACGTCGAGATGCCCCGGATGGACGGCCTGACCTTCCTCCGCAAGCTGATGAAGCAACACCCGATGCCCGTGGTGATGTGCACGTCGGTCGCCGAGCGGGCCGTCACGGCGCTGGAGATGGGGGCGATCGAGGTAATCGCCAAGCCCGATTGGCTCAACGCCGCTCGGCTGCCGGAGTGGTCGGAGAACCTGCTGGAGAGCGTCCGCAACGCCGCCCGAGCCGGCAAGCTCCCGTTGCGGGAAGAGCGCCCCCAGGCCGCCTCCGACCCCCGCCACTCGGCGGACGTCGTCCTGCCGCACGCTCCCTACATCCCTCGGGCGACCCTCGGTGAGCCGATCGTCGTCCTTGGGGTGAGCACGGGCGGCGTTCAGGCGATCCAGGCGTTGCTGCCCCACTTCCCGGCCGACGCCCCCGGTATGGTCGTCGTTCAGCACATGCCGGCCGACTTCACGGGCGCCTTCGCGGAACGCCTGAACAACGACCCCCGCATCCAGTTGGAAGTCGTCGAGGCCCGCCACCATGAGCCCATCCGTCGAGGGCGAGTTCTGGTCATCCCCGGCGGGACCTCGCACGGGCTCGTCCGACGCCACGGGTCGGGCTACCGCGTCGAGTTGAACGAGGGTCCGCCCGTCTGCCTCCACCGGCCGAGCGTGGAAGTTCTTTTCCGGTCGGCCGCGCAGGCCGCCGGCCCCGCCGCCGCGGGCGTCATCATGACCGGCATGGGCGACGACGGCGCGGGCGGCCTGCTTGAAATGCGCGAGGCCGGCTCGCTGACGATCGCCCAGAATGAGGCCACCTGCGTCGTCTTCGGCATGCCCCGCGAGGCCATCCGGCGCGGGGCCGCCCGTTACGTTGCGCCTCTCGACTCCATCCCCCACACCATCATGGCCTGGGTCGCCGACCCCGGCGCCGGCACCTGGCACTGATGCCAGGACGCCGGCGTCGTTGGGGCCGAGATCGCTCGTCGATCAATACGAGTCGGACGAAACGACTTCGCCGCCGGCTGCGGAGTTGATCGCCAGCCAGGTGGGCATGCTGATGCTGTTCTTGACGAACCGCACCGAGCCGTCGCCGAACAGGACGTTGATTCCGCCGGAGTGCTTGCTGCGAGCCCCGGCGTAGGCCAGCTTGTCGCCGGCGCCGCCGACGCAGGGGAGCCCCTGAACGGGTTCGCTGACGCAGAAGACCGTCTGGTTCAGGAAGTCGCCGCTGATGCCCGAACGGTAGTAGTCGGTCGGGTTGTTCGGCGCCAGCCGGGCCATGTACGAGGCACCGCCGGGGAGCGTCGACCACATCATGCCGCGGACGTCATACTGGGCGCCCTGGAGCACCTCCGCGGCGAGGGCCGTGTTGCTGGACCCGTCGGTCATGCCCGCGATCCCCATCGTGAAGAACCCGAACGCTCCCTTCTGGAACGTCGGCAGGGCCCCGGTTGCCGGGTCGACCATCGGGCTGACAGCCGGGGTCGTATCCTGCCCCCATTGCAGGTTCCCCCAGTTCGCCCCGTAGTTCCCCTTGGTGAAGGTGATGAAACTCATCGCCCCGCCGGCGTACGCCGGGGTAATCTGGAACTGGTTGATCCGGTCGCTGGGACACTGAAACGTGCTCATCTTCGTCGTGGCCACAGTGCTATTGGCGATCATCCCCAGGGGCAGCGGGAGGACGGGCCCCTCGGCCCCGAGCTGGAAGTTGTACGCGTTCGAGAGCACCCCCTGTTCGATGTAGGGGAGCATCAAGCAAAACCACGGGGTGTTCTGGCAGTTGCTGAAGATGTTCGTCTTGCAAGCCGAGGCCCCCGGGACGAGCGTGCCGCCGACGCCCTGGATGCAACCCGTCGGGAACGAATCGTTCGCCGTGTGATAGTTGTGCATCGCCAACCCGAGTTGCTTGAGGTTGTTGACGCACTGGGCGCGGCGCGCGGCTTCGCGCGCCGCCTGCACGGCCGGTAATAAGAGGGCGATCAACACCGCGATAATGGCGATGACGACCAGTAGCTCGATCAGCGTGAACGCGCGCAGCCTCGAAGACCTGGACATGTGCGACAGGCTCCTGAACGCGAATTGTCGGGAGAGGACGACCGAACAAGATCGATGACGGTTTGACTTGCCCTCGTCGACGAGGGACGCACCGATCACAATATCCATCGGCGGCGCCCGTGGCGAGAACGTTCTGTCAATGTCTTACAATTTTCAGAATCCCTAAATCCGACCCCCGCCTTCCTACGCTCGAAAGCCTGGCAGCGAAGGTTCGAAAAGGCCATGATGAAGCCGTGGCGCTGGGGTGAACCTCATATGAAGGGAGTCCGACGACGGTGGTCGACTTGCGCGTGAAGTTGGGGCGGCTCGAACTGAAGAATCCGGTCCTGACGGCCTCCGGGACGTTCGGCTACGTCCGCGAGATGGCGGGCTTCGTCCGACTCGACCGCCTCGGCGGCGTCGTCCCCAAGACCGTCACCCAGCGACCGAGGGCGGGAAATCCCACCCCCCGGACCGTCGAAACCCGTGCTGGACTGCTGAATGCCATCGGCCTCGACAACGACGGCATCGACCACTTCCGCGAGCACCATCTGCCCTACCTACGCACGCTCGGCACGGCTGTGATCGCGAATATCGCCGGTGAAGACGAGAATCAGTTCGTCGAGATGGCCGCAGCGCTGGGTGACGAGCCCGGTCTGGCGGCCGTCGAGTTGAACGTCTCGTGCCCGAACGTCAGCCACGGGCTCGATCTGGGCGTCGACGCCGCCGCTGTCGGCCGGCTGGTGCGGCGGACCCGCGAGGCTTGCCCGCACCCGATCATCGCCAAGCTGACCCCCAACGTCACCGACGTCGTCGCGATCGCCGCCGCCGCCGCCGAGGCCGGCGCGGACGCCGTCACACTCATCAACACCGTCCGGGGGATGGCGATCGACTGGCGCAAGCGCCGGCCGATCCTGGCCAACGACGTCGGCGGCCTGAGCGGGCCGGCAATCAAGCCGATCGCGCTGCGGATCGTTTGGGACGTCGCCCGCGCCCTGCCGAAGCTCCCCATCATCGCCGTGGGGGGGATCGCCGACGCCGACGACGCGCTCGAATTCCTGGTCGCCGGCGCCTCGGCCGTCCAGGTCGGCACCGCCACCTTCTACAACCCTCGCGCGGCCGAGGACGTCCTCGACGGGATGATCCAGCGCCTCGACGACGCCGGGATCGCGAACGTCTCCGAGATCATCGCTTCGGGGCGCTCGAACCGGGGCTGACGCCTCAGCGGCGGGCCAGCAGCCGAAACGGAGCCGTCGCCACGCGCCAGGCGGCGGCCAGTCCGATGCAGACGACAGCCCCGAGGATGGCGAAGCTCATCGGGCCGTCCTGGGCGTAGGCGCCCAGTTGAGAGGCGAACGCCCAATGTGCGGCGGCCCCGCAGGCGCCGCCCACCAGCGCAAGCTTCGTCTTGGGGATGCCGCCGAAGATCCAACCCAGGACGTTGACCACCCCCACCGCGAAGGTGAGAACACCGGCCGCCGCGAGCCCGAAGGTCGTCGCGGCGACGAGCGCCCCCAGGATCGATTTGGTGAAGATCCCGCCGACGATGAGTCCCGTCAGAGCCCCCGCGGCCCCGTAGTCGCGGACGGCGTCGGTCCAGTGGTCGTACGACGCTGGTGGGGCTTGCTGCCCTTCCCAACGGCGCCGGTCGGCCTCGCCGTTCCAGTAGCCGACGACCTCAGCCGCGGATCGCGGGGCACCGGTGGAGAAACCCGTCGATCCCGCGTTGTATCCGCGGTTGTAGTCTTCAAGGCTCATGGGGGATCCCCTCCGCCTGGTCGATCGGCCGCGACATCGCAGCACTTCTGGGAAATCGACGACGGCGGACCAGCCGCTTGAGCCGTTCCCGTCAGCGATCGCGCCGGACGACCCGAAAGACCGTCCCTTGCCGAGGGCCGGCCTCGTCGACCGTGCGGACGGGGACTCTCGTGCAGGCGAAGCCCCGCGCGGCGACCAGATCGGGGAAGTCCTCGGACGCGGTCCGATACGGAGTCGTCAGCAAGGCCTCGCCGCCGGGGGCGAGCATCCGGTCGAGGACGTCGACGACCAGCGGGACCAGCCGCCGTTCGTAGAGCACGTCGGCCCCGAGGATCCGGGGGAAGGTCAGCGCAGGGGGCTGCCGCCAGTCGAGGATGAGCGTTTCGGCGCGGTCGGCGGGGAAGCCGCTCTCGGAGACGCTGCGGTGGATGAAATCGAAGGGGGCGGGTTCGTAGTCGCTGAACCGGACGCGGAAGCCCAGCGCCATTGCGGCGAGCCCCCCCAGGCCCAGTCCGCAGCCCAGTTCCAGCACCTCGTCGTCCCCCGGCGCGACGCCTCCCCAAAGCTCGGCGACGGCCTCCACGAGCATCCGGGCTCCGGGCCAGACGTACGCCCAGTAGGGCATGTAGTCGTCGGCGCGGTTGCGGTCGTGGACGTCCGGGTCGTCCAGCAGTCGGTCAGGGTCGGCGGGACGCACCAGTCGAATGGGTCGGCCGGCGACTTCAAAGGTGGAGACGGCGGCGGGGCCGCGATACACGGAGGAGGCGAGGGACATCGGCGGTCTTTCGAGGCTGGATCAGGTGGTTTGACGTTCGGCTTATACTTCAATTAAGTCCGCCGCAACGACCGGGAGAACGACGACGCGGCGGGCGATCCTTCAGCGTAGGAGATCGCGTCGACGATGGACGCTCCCAGGAATGAGGACCCGACAGCCCCCCGCGCGGCGATCGACTCGCGGGTAAGCCTCTCGATCCTCACAGTGCCGGGCCAGGCTAACCCGTTCGGCACGCTGCACGGCGGGGTCATGCTGCGGATGGCCGACGAATGCGGGGCGGTCTCGGCCCTGCGGCACGTCGGCAAGGGCCAGGTCACGACGGCCGCGATGGACTCCATGACGTTCCTGTGCCCGGTCTACGTCGGCGAGCGGGTGGAGATCGTCGCCGAGGTCACCCACGCCGGGCGAACCTCGATCGAGACCCAGATCGAGATCTACGCCGAGGCCTTGCAGCACCCCGGTCGGCGCAAGGTGGGCTCAGGCTATGCGCTTTACGTCGCGCTCGACGACGAGGGGAGGCGCCCCCACGAGGTTCCCCCCTTGCTGTCGGTCACTGAGGCCGACCGCCTCCGCGACGAGGCCGCCGCCGCCCGCCAGGCCGTTCGGCTGGCCCGGCGGGAGGAGGCGAAGCGGCACAAGGCGGATTTTCTCTGATCCGACGCGACGGCCCGCGAACATCCCGTAGGCTGGGCCGAAGACCCAGCCTACCAGCCGCCAACGACTCAGTTCGTCGCCGGAGGGGCTTCGGCGGTGGTCGAAACTGCGCCGGGGACCTCGAACTTGGGGACGGTCTCGTCGACCGTGGTCGAGCTGGACGACGAGCCCTCGTAGGACGACTTCGGGGCCTGGTACGGGGTGGTGTAGTTCGAGATCGCCGAGGACGACGACGAGTCGACGTCAAGGGCGCTGGTGACCTCGTTGAGGCCCTTCTTGAACTCGACGATCCCCTTGCCGAGCGACCGTCCCACCTCGGGGAGCCGCTTGCCGAAGAGCAAGACGGCCAGCCCCATGACGATCATCATCTCCATCGGCCCGAGATTCGGAAGCATGCGGCAGGCTCCGTAATGCGCTGGCGGTCGATCCGCTTCTGGTCCGGGTCAGGGGGTCGGCGGGGTGATCTTCTTGTCGGCGTTGACGGCCTGGTCGAGTTCGTCCTCGATGCCGGCGACGCCCTTCTTGAACTCGGTCACGCTCTTGCCGAGCGACCGCATCACGCTGGGGAGGCGGTTGCCGAACATCAGGAGCGAGACGAACGCCACCACGAGCAGTTCCGTCGTGCCGAGGTTGGGCAGGAAGGCGAGAGGCAGGGGCATGGCTGGGTCCTCTGTCGGTCGAATAGGGTCGGTCGGGTCGACTTCGAAATCAGATCAATGAGGTCCGGCGGCGATCAGGGTCCGAGTGACGATCCAGGCGGCCACGGCCGCCGCGGCGATCAAAGCGAGCGCCCAGAAGAGGCGGTCGCCCCGAATCAACGAGGCTCCGACGGGTTTGGGGGGCTTGCGCCCTCCTCGCCGGACGGGGCTGATCCAGGGCATGACGGTTTTGGCGCGGTCGCTCTTGAGCACGCCCGAGCGGCCGTAGAGCGCCGCGGCGACCATCGCGATCAACACCAGCTCGCGAAATCCGATCATCGCGCCTCGCCCTTGGCTCGCAAAAGCGGTCGGAGGACGCCTGATCCGCGACGGACGCGGAGGCGCTTGTATGAGAAGGTGAGGCCCACGGGAAGCGGGCCGCCGAGGAATTGTCGCGCACGGGGCGCCGCCAGGTTGGTGGGGGCCGACAGCTCGGCTCCGCCCATAGGCCAATGCGTCTCGACAGGGACGACGCGGGTGGGACTACGTTCTACTTATCCTACCGCGGCTGCGCCCCCTGTCAATCCCCCAGCCGAGGACGGAGAGGAGGCGAGCCTCGGGGGCCTTCGTCAGGATTTCTTAACCTTGGCCTTGGCGGGGTCCTCGATCGTCCCGGCGGCCTTGGGCGCGGCCTTGAACTCGTCGGCGGTCATCTTGCGGATCGTGCGATTCTTCATCAGGACGAAGCCGCCGGAATCCGGGACCGACTTCTCGTAGGCGAGAACCTCGTCGGCCGAGTCTCCCTTACCGCCGGGGGTCGTGTCGTCGAGTTTCACGCTCCAGATCACAACCAGATTGCCCGACCTCACTCCCTGGACTCCCTCGGGCATGGACTCGGCGAAGGAGGCAAAGTCCTTGATCCCCGAAGGCGGCTTCTTCTGGGTGTCGGTGAAGGCGGCGTAAAGAGCGCCGATCTGGGCGAGCGGGCCGTTCTCGGACTCGGCCGACGTGACGCTGTTGTTCACGGTCGGACCGCCGTCGCAGCCGGCGACGGCTCCCAGGCCGGCCGCGACGATCAGCGGGGCGACAATAGTTCGAAACATGGCGTTCCCCTATCTGTCTCTCGTTCGGGATGGTTGGAAAGCAAGACCGGGCGGCGAGCCCCAAGGGGACGCCGCCCGGTCGTTCGATCGGCTGGCTGAAGGGCTGAGATCAGAGGGCGTCGGCGCTGATGACCTCGCCGCCGGCGCGGGTCCCCACGGCCATCCAGGTCGGCAGGCTAATCGAGTCCTTGACGAAGCGAACCGAGCCGTCGGCGTTAAGCACGCACACGCCGCCGGAGTGGTTGCTGCGGGCCGCAATGTGTGAAGCGCCGGCCGCTGAATCCAAGCAGTCGAAGCCCTTGTAGTTGGGCGGGACGGTGTGGGCGTAGGTGGACATCGCCTGAAGCGCCCGGTGATACTGCAGGCCACGGTAGTTCAGCGGCAGATACGTGCTGGTATCGCAGTCGCTGGGGGGCGCGTAGTTGCCGGCCGTCGTCGTCCAACCCTGCGAGCGATGGGCCATATCCTTGGCCATGATCTGGGTCGTCGTCGACGGCTGGCTGGACCGCTTGGTCTCCGAGAACATCGCCGTGTTGCTGGTGCCGTCGGTGATCGAGGCGATCGTCACCGTGCTAGTCACCTTGCGGAAGTCGGGGTTGGTGGCGATGCTTCCGGTCAGATTGAAGGTGATATTGAAAATGCCGAGCAGGATCGTATTGGTCTCCGCCGTCCCCACCGCGGGGGTGTTGAAGAGTTGGGCGGCCGTGGCGCCGATGCAGCCGTAATAGCTGTTCGATCCGTAGGGCTGGCCGCTGCTGCCGGTCATCTTGTTGGCCGTCATGTCGGACGGGCAGACGAACGAGGCGATCTGCTGACACCTCGCCGTCTCGTTCTCCGGATAGGTGTGGACGTCGAGGTCCAGGTTGAAGGCCCCGTACAGCGAAGCCTGCTCCATATAGGGCAGAATCAGCGTCAGGATCGATCCGCGGATGTACGCGGCGGTAAGCGCGCCGGAGACCTTGGGAACGGGCCCCTGGCCGTCGGGGAACTTGGTGTTGGCGTTCTCGAAGTTATGGACCGCCAGGCCGATCTGCTTGAGATTGTTGACGCATTGGGCCCGCCGGGCCGCCTCGCGGGCCGCCTGCACGGCCGGCAGCAGGAGGGCGATCAGGACGGCGATGATGGCGATCACCACCAAGAGCTCGATCAGCGTGAAGCCGCGACGTGGGAGTGGTGTCATGGGAGAGCATCCTGGTCGAAAGGGGGGAATCCCTCGCCGAGGGGCGGTGTGCGGGAGGCCTTCGAACATTGAAGGCGTGCAAGCCCGGGAGCCTCGGTCGGAGAGGCCTTTGAGCGAACGCAAGGCTGAGTTTTTGAATTGATAAGGACGGTAGGCGGGACGTCGCCGTCGAGAAATCCGCCGATCGGAGGCCTGGCCGGTCGACATGACACCGCCGGTGGTCATTCAATCAAACAGGGACGACCCAGGCGACTTAAAATTTCGTAATTTCTTCTGCTGTGTTGATATTTCTCATCGCAACTCATGATGATCCCAAATCCGGGTCCAGATGCAGCGGTTTGCTCTGTGGCTGCAGCGAAGCAGCAGCCCTGAGTTCGACAAGGCCAACTGCCCCCCAGAGGCGATGTCTCTCGTGGACACTCCACGGGAATTTCCGATCTCTTGGCGACAGGATCAGAGAAGCGGAGGAGGTTCGCCTCAACCAACTTCTCTCAGACCCTGTAGGCGACGGGCCGCCTCGTCGAGGGTCTCGTCCTTCTTGCAGAAGCAGAAGCGGACGTACGACCTGCCCAGTTCCTTGTCGCGGAAGAAGCTGGAACCGGGGACGGTCGCCACGCCGACTTCGCGCACGAGCTTCTCGGCGAAGGCGACGTCGTCGGTCGCCCCGAACGGGCGGATTCCGGCCATGATGTAGTACGCCCCCTGCGGCGCGGCGAACTCGAAGCCGACGTCCCAGAGCACCTGGCTGAAGCGGTCGCGCCGCGCCTGGTAGGAGGCGGCGAGGCCGTCGTAGTATTCGCGGGGCAGCCGATAGGCGACGGCCCCAGCCTCCTGGAGCGGGGCCGCCGCGCCGATCGACACAAAGTCGTGGACCTGGCGGAACGCCTTGGTCAGATGCGTCGGCGCGAGGATCGTGCCGACCCGCCAGCCGGTGACGGAGTACGTCTTCGACATCCCGCCGACCGTGACCGACCGCTCCCACATGCCGTCGAGCGACGCCAGAGCGACGTGTTTACGGCCGTCGTAGACGATGTGCTCGTAGATCTCGTCGGTGATCCCGATCACGTCCCACTTGCGGCAGAGGGCGGCGACGGCCTCCAGCTCCTCGCGCGAGCAGACGCCCCCCGTGGGGTTGTTCGGGTTGCAGAGCACGATGGCCTTGGTGCGGTCATTGAAGGCGGCGGCCAACTCGTCGGGGTCGAAGCTCCAGTCGGGGGGACGGACGGGGACGAACCGGGGCGTCGCGCCGGCGAGAACGCAGTCAGGCCAGTAGTTCTCGTAGAAGGGCTGCGAGAGGATCACCTCGTCGCCGGGGTTGATGATCGAGAGCAGGGCGACGAGCATCGCCTCGGTGCTGCCGCAGGTGACGGTGATCTCGGATTCAGGGTCGACGGTCAGGTCCAGGTGCCAGGCGGCGTGTTCGGCGATCGCATGGCGGAGGTCGTGGGCGCCCCAGGTGATCGCGTACTGGTTGACGTCGTCCTGGATGGCGCGGCAGGCGGCGTCCTTAAGGACCTGCGGAGCGGGGAAATCCGGCATCCCCTGCGCAAGGTTGACCGCGCCGTGGCGGCGGGCCTCGATCGACATGCCTCGGATGACGCTGTCGGTGAATCGCGAGGACTTGACCGAGAGGAGAGGATGCTGCATCGAAGGCGTCTCAGAACGAGAGCGGGGCGGAGGAGAGCCGTCGCCTCGCATCAGCGCGGGCGACGGCTTGGGGATCACTCGGGGCGGTGCGCGTCGTGGCAGGACTTGCACGAGCCGCCGATCGCCTTGGCGGAAGCCTTCAGCTCGCCGGAGTCCTTCTTGTCAGCGGCCGAGGCGAGCTTCTTGGTCTCGTCGGTCAGGGCCTTGGTCAGCTTCGCCCACGAGGCCTTGTCGCCCTTGGGGGGGTCGTTCTTGCCGAGGTCGGGGGCGTATTTGCTGAAGAGGTCGGAGACCTCCTTAACCTTGGCCCAGTCGGGCGAGTCGCTCTTGGCGGCAGCCTGGAGCGACTTGGCCGGAGCGGTCTTGCCGGCGAACAGCTTCTTCATGACGACCTCGACGGAGGCCGGGTCGTCGGCGGCGGCGTCGACCCGGGCGGAGATCAGGCCGGCGACGATCAAGACCGCCAGGCTGGCGCCGCAGATCAGGCTCTTCATGCAATACTCCTTCTTGGGAACTTCAAGAGTGGGGCCTCTAGACAAGGAAGGGGCCCCCCGATTGCGTCGACGGAGAGCGAGGACGGGCCGCGCGGCCCGTCGGCGTCCAGATAGACTACCGGCAAGGCCGAACCGCGGCCAGAAGAGACCGCGCCGGTTTCCCCTCCGTGCGACGACGAGTGTACAAGCCGAATCCCGGCGGTTTACAATCCGACCGAACTCGACACCTGCGACCAACACACTCTGAGGACGCGACATGCGACAGCCGCACGAGTCGAAAGGCTTCACCCTCATCGAACTCCTGGTGGTGATCGCCATCATCGCCGTCTTGATCGCGCTGCTGCTGCCGGCCGTGCAGTCGGCCCGCGAGGCGGCCCGGCGGGCCCAATGCGTGAACAACCTCAAGCAGATCGGCCTGGGGCTTCACAACTACGTCTCGACGCACAACGCCTTCCCGCCAGGGCGGATCAACAGCCATATCGCCGGCCGGGGGAACACGTGGGGGGCCTACGCCCAACTCCTTCCTCAGATTGAGCTGGGCGTCGTCTTCAACGCCTTCAACTTCAACCTCTCGCCCGACATCGACCCCGCCAACACCACGGCCGGCGGCATCTTCATCTCGACGTTCCTCTGCCCCAGCGACCCCAGCCCGCCGCAATACGCCCAGACGAACTACGGCATGCACAACTACCCGGTCTGCGTCGGCAGCCTCTACCCCGTGGTCCAGAGCCCGTTGGACGCCTCCGGCGCGGCGTTGGGGATCCGTCCCGACGGCATGTTCACAGAGAACAAGGCGACAACGATCGGGGCCGTGACGGACGGGACGTCGAACACGGTTGTGATTGCGGAGTCGATCCGGTCGGTCCCGGGGATGACGTTCGCCCAGGCCCCTCTGAACGGCTTCGTCATCACGGGAAACAATACGACGAGCGGCCCGCCGATCACGTCCGACGCCGACTATCAGTCGCTCTGCGTCACCAACTCGCCCCCCGGCTTCCAGGTGACGCGCGGCAGCAAGTGGTTCTACGGCGCCCCCGGCCACAGCATGTACAACAACCGCCGACGCCCCAACGATCCCCAGGTCGACTGCCGGGGCGGTCTGCCGCACAGCGACAAGAGCGACCCGTTCTGGAACCAGCTTTCGCTCAACGTCGCGGCGCGGAGCAAGCACCCCGGCGGCGTGAACGGCCTGATGGCCGACGGCTCCGCCCGATTCTTCAAGGACTCGATCGCCCTACCGACTTGGTGGGCGTTGGCGAGCCTCGCCGGCGGCGAGGTCCTGTCGTCGGACTCCTATTAATGAAGGGCATTCGGATGGACCGTCGAGCGTTCCTGGCGACGGTTCTGGTTCCCGCGACGGTGCTCGGCTGCGGGCCGAAGCCGGGCGCGGCTGGGCTGTGGGATCTTCGCGTCGGCGGCAGAGCGAAGGTCGTTGGGGAAGGGGGGGCCTCGGAAGTCACCCTGGAGACCCTCCCCGATCCCACGGCCAAGGGCCGCAAGCCCCTTCGCAAGGGTGAAGCTCCCCCCGTGGAAACCGTCTTCCTGTCGACCGGGACCCGGGTCGACGTTCTGGCGATCGACGGCGACGACGCACGCGTCAGCATCGCCGACGGCCCCCACGCCGGCTCCGTCTACTGGATCGGCTGCCGCCTGCTGGAGACGATCACCGAGTGATTGGTCCGGCGGACCGATTTCGCACCCGAAACGGCACGCCCCTTGCCATGCCTTGAGGGTGCAAATACCCTTTGACCATGACGGTCGCGCAGATCTTCCCGCAAGTCGACGGGCGCGGTCTTTTGATTCGATGAAGAACAACCGGGAGCGGCACCCCAATGCGATGGCAAGGTGGACGTGAGAGCGAGAACGTCGAGGATCGTCGGGGCATGTCACCGGCCGTTATCGGCGGACTCGGTACATTGATCGTGATCCTCCTGGCGATGTTCTTCGGGATCGACCCGCGGCCTCTCCTTCAGATCTTCGGAGGCGGTGGAGGCGGTGGCGGTGGCGGCGGCGCAGCCCAGCAGCGCGAGCTGAGCCCGGAGGAGAAGGAGCAGGGCAAGTTCGTCCGAACCCTGATGGGGATGACCGAGGACGTTTGGGACGAGCAGTTCGCCAAGATGGGACGCCGGTACGAGCATCCAACCCTCGTCCTGTTCTCCAACCAGGTGACGACCCAGGGCTGCGGCCTGGCCAGCTCGGCGGTCGGGCCGTTCTATTGCCCGGGGGACATGAAGGTTTACATCGACCTTGCGTTCTACGACGAGTTGAAGAACCGCTTCAACGCCCCCGGCGAGTTCGCCCAGGCGTACGTGCTCGCCCACGAGGTCGGCCACCACGTCCAAAACCTGCTGGGGATCAGCGAGAAGATCTCGCGGCTGCAACAGCAGGTGAGCAAGGAAGACGCCAACCGATTGTCCGTCATGCTGGAGCTCCAGGCCGACTTCTTCGCCGGCGTCTGGGCCCATGACATCCAGTTGAAGCGGCGCATCCTGGAGGAGGGGGACATCGAGAACGGCCTCCGAGCCGCGAACGCGATCGGCGACGACGCGCTCCAGCGCCAGGCGCAGGGCTACGTTGTCCCTGACTCGTTCACCCACGGCAGCTCCGAGCAGCGGATCCGGTGGTTCACCAAGGGCCTCCAGACCGGCGACATCAACCAGGGCGACACCTTCGCGGCTGGCGAACGCGGCGATCTCTGAACTTCTCCGGGCCCGACGCGGAGGCGCGTCGGGCCTTTCCATGCGCCGTCAGGACCCGCACGTTCGGCGCGGCTGGCGCGACCGACTCCAAGTCGGGGCCGTTTGGGAGAGCCGGCGGAGTTCAGGGGGCCGATACAGAAGGCGTCAGGGAATCGGCGACGGAGTCGCGCCGGGTTCCCTCGCGGCGTCGGACCCTGGCCGGGTGGTCGGGGGAGGAGTTCCGCCGGGCGCCGCCTCGCTCTTCTGCGATCATGGAGGATCGTCGCATGTCGGCCCCCTCGAACCGCAACCGTCGGCTGCGCCACGCCTTCAAGCCGACGGCGGAGGCCCCGCTGGAAGAGCGGGTGGTTCTCTCCAGCGCCTCTCCCGTGTCGCTGCACCAGTATCTGACGCTCTCGCAGAAGCTGTTGAACAACCCCTCGGCGAAGCTCGCCCGCTACGTCGGCTTCCCGGCGTTCACCAAGGACGCTCCGGGGGTCAAGCAGACGCACCGGACGATCCTGGCTCCGGCGATCCAGACGATTCGGGGCGGCCAGGCGGTGAACGTCGTAACCAACGACGGCTCCCGGTTCCGCATTCAACTGTCGTACGTCTCGAACACCCAGCAGACCTCGGCCGATGAAGGCGCCAACGGGGCGTATGCGGCCGGTTCCGGGTCGACGGCCCTCTCCCTGGCGCAGCCGACCGAGACGCCCCAGCCGCAGGGGACGGTCCGGGTCTACCCGCGAGCCGATGGTTCGGTCGGCATCATCGTCGACGGCTCGACCAACAACACCGAGCTGACGATCAACCCGCTCCCGAACGCGATCCGCAAGGGCTACGCCCACAGCTTCGCCTACGGGCAGACCGAGCAGAGCAAGGTTCTGACCGTCAGTTCGATCACGATCAACACCGGCCAGATCGCCAGCGTCCTCGGCTTCCATACGGCCGACCTCACCGGCCCGCTGACGATCTCCGGCACCCAGGCCGTGGACCGGATCGCCTTCCGTTCGATCCAGCCGGGTGGGTCGATCACCACCGGCGGCGACGTGAACACCCTGGACGTCCTTCAGGGGATCACGCTCGACGGCGGGAACATCTCGATCGGCCGCGACCTGAACCTGTTGAACGCCGGCGGCAGCGTCACGCTGCAGAACGGCGCCAATTTCACGATCGGCCGCGACCTCGGACAGGTCCTTCAGCCGGCGAAGGGGACGGGGACCGGGTCCGACGTCCTGTCGCTCAACGTCCCGCTCGTCGGCACCCAGTCGAACACCCAGTACCCGGCCGTCTCCGGTTACATCCAGGGCGACCTCATCGTCAACTCCGGCAGCAAGTTCGCGATCGGCCGAGACATCGACAACATGCTCCAGATCAACGGCGACTTCACCGGAGCCAGCAACTTCAGCTACGTCGCCAGCAACGTCCCGCCCGACTTCAGTACCACCCCGCCGACCGTGGTGCCGCCGTACCGCGTCAACGGCACGACGACGAACTGACGCCAGGATCGAGCCCGATCAACGCCTCGCGCCGGCTTCCAGAAATACCGGCGCGAGGTCTTTTTTATATCCGCCGACGCCCGAGTTGTTGGGCTCGTAGGATTCGACCGGTTCGGCCTTCACGCCGCCGGCGGGGATCTCGGACTCGCGCCCGAGCGCCCAGAAGACGCCGTTGAGGGCGAGCTTCCGCATCGACTCGGCCTTGAAATCGAACGGATGGCCGAGGGTCGTGAAGAAAACGCGGGCCGGCTTGCCCGATGAGCCAGTGTAGGTCTTGGTCCAGGCGACCGGCTGGACGTCTGGGAAGCGCGACAGCTCCTTGGCGTGGCTGGATTTCAGCGCCTTGCCTGTCAACAGCTTGGTGCACTCGCCCGACAGCGAGTCCCCGCCCCCCTCGACGTGGTACAGCCACGAGTAAGTCTCGAACGGCGAAACCCCGCGCAGGATGGGGTGGCCCGACTCGGCGGGGTTGATCGAGACGGCGGTCAGCATCTCCTTGCCGTCGCCGAAGTGGCCGTGGTGGGTGATCCACTTCTGTCCGAAGATCTTCCGCTCCCAGGCCTCGTTCATCTCAGCCGAATGGGGGCCGTTGGGGTATTTGAAGGCGTGCGAGGCTGTGCGGAAACCCATCATCGGCCGGCCGCTCTCCGCGTACGCCTTGATTCGATCGAGTTGGTCGTCGGGCAGCTTGCGAAACCTCGTGTACATCACGACGAGGTCGGCGTCGTCGAGCGCCTCAAGGCCGGCGATGTTCGTCAGCGTGTTCGGGTCGATCTTCCCCTTGTCGTCGATCGCGTAGCAGACCGACACGCGGAAGCCGTGCGAGTCCTTAAGGATCTTCGCCAGCATCGGCAACGATTCCTCGCTGCGATACTCCTCATCCCCTGTGATGAACACGACGTGCGGCGGCTTCTTCTCCTGCGCCTGAGCCGAGGCGGTCAGGCCGACGAGGAGGATGCCCAGAAGGAGACGAGTTCGACGGAACGGGGCCGGCGTCATGGGGAGGGTCCTCGCGAGGGGCGGCGGTCGGTCTTCGGCACATCCCTTATAAGTCGCCCTGCACGAGGGTTCAACAGGGCCGCGGCCCCTTCGAGCGAGCATCGAGGACCGACTCAAATCCGACCCGGCTCCTCGCATTCGTGACTGTGGGTGTTGGGGAAGGGCTCCAGGTGGACCAGCACGTCGCGGACGTTGGGGAATTGCTCCAGCAGCCGATCCTTGACCTGGTGGCCGACCTCGTGCCCCTCGGCCACACTCAGCCCCGCGGGGACCTGGACATGGATGTCGACCAGGTGCTCCAACCCCGACTTGCGGACCCACAGCTTGTCCACCCGACGCACCTGGGGAAGTCGACCGGCGGCCTCACGGATCTCGGCGACCAACTCGGGCTCGGCCTGGGCGTCCATCAACTCCTGCGCGCTGGAGAGAAGCAGGTGGGTCGCCGAGTAGAGGATCACCCCCACCACGGCAAGGGCCGCGACCCCGTCCAGAAACGTATATCGCGGACCGAGGATCCGCACCAGCGCCAGGCTGATGAGGACTGCGAGCGCCGATAGCGCGTCGGATCGATGGTCCCAGGCGTTGGCAATCAGGGCGCTCGACCCCAGCCGCCGACCCAGCCGGATCTTGTACTGATACAGCGCTTCCTTCACAGCCACGTTTCCGCCGGCGATCAAAAGGGTCCACCAGGGTGGGGTGGCCGCAACCTCGTGGGGGAACGACCAGATCGTGTTCCAGGCCACGAGCAGAGCGGAGACGATCACCAGCACGGCGACGTTCGACCCGGCGATGGCCTCCGCCCGGGTATGGCCGTAGGGATGTTCGGCGTCGGCCGGCTTCTGGGCGACGTGGAAGGCCGCCAGCACCGCGGTCGACGTGAATACGTCCCCCAACGAGTTGACCGCGTCGGAGACCATGGCCAGCGACCCACCGACGAGTCCTCCGACGAGCTTGGCCCCTCCCAAAACCAGATTCACGGCCAGGCCTAGCCAGGTCGCCGAGACGGCCTCGCCGTACAACCCTCGCTTCGAGTCCTCCACCCCCACCCCCGTCGATCGCGCCTTCAAAACAGCCGGCCTGGACCGGTCCGGCCCACAGGCCGGTTCGGCCTGAGATTCCCCCTACCACCTTCGCAAGATTTCCCTCCCGCATGAACACCCTCCCACTTTTCCTGACCCGCGCCCCCTAAGCGCGAATCATCCTCCCTCGACTGCGGAGGCGAATCAACACATCGCAACTTCGCACTGCAACTTGCTTACATTCGGACTTATATAAGATTTCCATATTCCGTTTATCTGCACTCGATCATATCCCAAATCCAATGCAACGCCTGCTTGCGAATCGCCATCTGAGGGCGCATCGTAGAGTTGGGAGTGTTCGTGCCGGTCCGGTGCGGACGACGTCGTTCCAACCAACGTGCGACGGTCCGTCGAAGCGAGACGTAGACCGCTTCCGGGCCGAGGTGGACGAAGCCCTGGGATCGCGCTTCGTTCTATCGATTCAGGTCCAACGATCCCCAAGGAGCCATTCGCCGTGTCTCCTCCTCTCTCCCAATCGTCGATCCTCAGATGGGCGGCCCTCGCCTTGCTGGGGGGTGCAGCCTTGCTGGCCGCGGCAAACGCGCAAGGCGTCTCGGTCTCGCCGTACATTTATGGTTACGGGCCTCAGGGCCTGGGGTATTACCTCGTCCCGAGCGCGACGGCCCCCATGGCGCCTGCGGCCGCTGCGCCGGCCTCCCCACCGAGATTGACAGCCCCCTCGTCGACCGTTCGGACCTCCGGGAGCGGCGGCAGCGTGGGCCCAGGGGCGCGGAACTGGGCAACCGGAAACCGCGTCCCATCACACCGCCCCTGGCTGCGTTCCCGCGGTTGACCGTCGAGGAACGAGCAGGCCTGCATCCTGATGAATTCATCAATCCGACGTCGAATGAGGAGAAGCCCGGGATGATACCCACGAGAATGACTTGGACTGCAGCCGTCGCGCTGGCCGCGGCGGTCGTCGCCGGGCCCACGGCCCGCGCCGACTGGAAGGCGGAGTTGGAGGCCGGCTGGGCGGCGTATAAGGAAGGCCGGATCGAAGTCGCGGAAGGCCTGTTGAAGTCGGCCCTTGTGCAGGCCCGGACGTTTGGTGAGAACGACCCTCGGCTGGCCGTGACCCTCCACCACCTGGCCTGGGTCTACTGCGCCGAAGGCCGCTGCGACGAGGCCGAGCCGCTCGCGAAGGAAGTCCTGGCGATCGCCGAGAAGATCGTCGCCAACGACCCCAAGCCGATGGCCGAGGCATTGAACACTCTGGCCGCCGTCTATGACGAGGCCGGCAAGCCGGCGATGGCCCAGCCGCTCTACGTCCGCTGCCTGGCCGAGGTCGAGAAGGCGGACGGTCCCGAGAGCGCCGGAGCCGCCGCGGCGATCGACAACCTGGCGGCCGTCGATCACGCCCTTGGCCAGTACGACGAGGCCGAGGCCCTTTACAAGAAAGCTCTGGGCATTCGCGAGAAGCTCGCCGGCGCGGACCCGCTCGACCTGACGGCCACGCTCCACAACCTGGGGCAGCTTTACATCGACCGCAAGAACTACGCCGCGGCCGAGCCGTTGCTGAAGCAGGCGCTGGAGATCAACGACGCCGCTCGCCCCGCCGGCCACCCAGAGCTGGCCGCCGCCCTCGAAGCCCTGGGCTGGCTCTACGCCCTCAGCGGCCGCGCCGCCGAGGCCGAGCCCCTCTTGAAGCGGGCACTGGCTCTCTACGAAGCCGACCTGGGCAAGGAGCATCCCCACGTGGCCCGCTGCGCCGGGGAGTTGGGCCGCACCTGCCTGGTACAGGGTCACCAGCAAGAGGCCGAATCCTGCTGCAAGCAGGCCGTCGCCATCCTGGAGAAGGCCCAGGGCGATCCCCTCGACCTGGCCGTCGCCCTGGACGACTACGCCGCCGCCCTCAAAACCGCCGGCCGCGTCAATGAAGCCGCCGCGCTGGAAGCCCGCGCCGCCTCGATCCGCGCCGGAGGGAAGTGACCTGAGATCTGAAGACTTCCGAATGAAGGTCGACGAAGCATCGGGGAGGATTCTTGTGGGTTGGCCGCCGTGGTGAAGCTCGCCGAGGCCCTCGCCGCCCACGACCGCCGGCCTCCCCACATATCCTCTAATCTCAGGTCCCCGCGCGCCTGACCGCGCCACGGGAGCCCTCATTGACGTTCGCGCATGGAGCGAGGCGGCGGAGGTGAATGCCCGCGCCGCCCCGTATTCAAATCGTCGTTTCACGACGTGGAAAGAAGGAAGCCGGATCTCAGCCCCTGCGGCGGGATCGGCGGAGAGCGGAGATTGCGGCCGCTGCCGAAGCCACCCCGGCGAGAGCCAGCGAGGAGGGTTCGGGAACGGTGGTGACGCTGATGTTGTCCACCTCGAAAATCGTGCCGGAACCGCTGCCGCCGTTCGAGAAGACGAGGCTGGTGATCCTCTCGCCGACGACCGATGTGGTGAGATTCACATAGACGTATTGCTCGCCGGTGTTCCGACCCGAAGGCGGATTCGGATTGCCGTAATAGGCGCTGGCGGTCGGCAGATCGGCCCGGGTGAGGGTTCTCGAGCCGAGCGTCGTGTTGACCGTCAGGGAGTTGTTGTTGTCGGCCGCGGACCACCAGAGCCCGACGTACTCCTGACTGTAATAGAGGGTCAGAGTCACCGGATTGCCGCCGGTGATCCCCAGGTAGTTCCCAACGCCTCCCGCCCCACCGTACTGGTCGGCCGACATGACCTGCATGCCCGACGAGGTCAGCGTCCCCACGGCCGTGGAGAGCGTCGTATACGTGTTGGGCGTGATGCTGTTGAACATCTCGGTCGCGGCCCCGGCCATGCTCGTCGTCTGGACTCCGGCGGCCGAAGGGGTGATGATCACGCCCGCGGACGCCGACTTCGCGCTGACCCCGATCACTGCCGCCGCGGCCACGCCCCATCGCATGGCATTCACAATGAGTGACATGACAACATCCTTACTACATGAAAAATGAGGCGGTCGGCCCCGGTGGGGGGCGCCGCGGCGCGGACGACTAGATTGTGTTCGGAACGGCGATCCGTCTCGGCATCGACCGTATCTGCCGCCGCGCCGCGGCCCTCCACCGGGACGCCGTCACTTGGCTCTGCTGCGTCGCTGACGACATGATTAGGGCATACGCCCGGCTATGTGGCGGCTCGTTGCGGCTTATCCACGCCGCCGGTCCGCCATGATGCACCGCCGCCACGGCGCGTCGTTTCAGCAGAGCTTGACGATTCCGGAACGACGCATATCATCCAGGCCTCTGTGTTCAGCCGCGCGGGATGGAGGTGGGCCGTGAGACGACTGATCCTCTTGCTGGCGGCCGTGATCGCCCTGACCGGCTGCACGACGACGGGCCCGAACGGACAGCCGGAGGCGGACTACAGCCTTCTGCGGGGGGCCTTCTCGGGGGCGAACTGGGGGGCGTGGACGCCCGAGTTTCCGCCGGATGGGACGGCAGACCAGTGTTCGCATCGCTGATCGGGCTTCGCGCTGATATCCTGGATGCCGGGCGTCCGATGGAGGAGTTCCCGGCGAAGGGCGGTCGGTCATGTGCGGCATCTGCGGGGCGGTCTGGGGTGATCCGGGCTCGGCGCTGGGCAACAGCGCGCTGACGGCGATGATGGACCGGATCGTCCATCGCGGGCCCGACGACTCGGGTCAGTATCTCGACGCCCACGCGGCGTTGGGGTTCCGCAGGCTGTCGATCGTCGACCTCGCAGGCGGGCATCAGCCGCTGTCGAACGAGGACGGTTCGGTCTGGGTCGTATTCAACGGGGAGATCTACAACTTCCCCGCGCTGCGCCGCCGGCTGGAGGCTCGCGGGCACACGCTCCGCTCGACGGGCGATACGGAGACCCTCGTCCACCTTTACGAGGACGAGGGCCCGCGCATGTTCGAGCTGCTCCGGGGCATGTTCGCCCTGGCGATCTGGGACGCCCCCCGGCGGACCCTGCTGCTGGGTCGCGACCGTCTCGGCCAGAAGCCGTTGCTCTACCGCGAGCACGCCGGCCGTCTCACGTTCGCCAGCGAGTTGAAGTCGCTGCTCGCCTTGCCGGAGGCCGAGGCGCCACGACGCCTCGATCCGGTAGCCGTCGACCAGTTCCTCGCGTTCGGATACGTCCCCCAGCCCCGGACGATCCTTGAAGGCGTGAAGAAACTGCCCCCCGCGCATTACGCCGTCTGGCATGAAGGCAAGCTGAAGGTCGAGCGTTACTGGAGCCCCGACTGGAACGCCGAGCGCCGGCGGTCGTTCCAGGAGGACGCCGACGAGCTGCGCGCGACCCTTGACGACGCGGTCCGCGAGCAGATGGTCGCCGACGTTCCGCTGGGGGCCTTCCTCTCGGGCGGGATCGACTCGACGATCATCGTCGGCCTGATGCAGCGGGCGTCGTCGCGGCCGGTGAAGACGTTCGCCATCGGCTTCCCGGACGCCGCCTACGACGAGACGGCCTTCGCCGAGGCCGCCGCCAAGGCCATCGGCACGGAGCATCATACGTTTATCGTCGAACCGAAGGCGTGGGAGACCCTTCCCGCTCTGGCCTGGCAGTTCGACGAGCCGTTCGCCGATAGTTCGGCTCTGCCCACCTGGCACGTCGCCCACGAAACGCGTCGCGAGGTCACGGTGGCACTCACCGGCGACGCCGGCGACGAGCTCTTCGGCGGCTACGACCGCTACCGCGCCCTCGCCCTCACTGAGATGTTCCAGCGCCTCCCCGCCGGCCCCCGGAAAGTCCTCGCCGGCGCGATGACCCGGCTGCTGCCGCGATCGGGGAAGGCGAAGTCGCGTCTGCGGGCCCTGGAGCGGATCGCCGAGCGGATCGATCAGCCCGCGTCGTTGCGTTATCTGGGCTGGATGGCGACGTTCGATGAGGACCAACGCTTGCTGCTCTACGACGACAGCCAGCTCGACCGCCTGGCCTCCACGGCGGCATCGCTCTCCGATCCCGAATCCGTCGACCCGTCCGTCCTTCAGGCTCGCGCGTTGGCCGCGTCCGGTGGGCGTGACGTGGTCACCCAGGCGATGATCGCCGACGTGCTCACCTACCTCCCCGGCGACCTCCTCTACAAGGTGGACATGGCCAGCATGGCCCACAGCCTGGAATGCCGGGGACCGTTTCTGGACCATCGGGTCGTCGAACTGGCCGCGGCGATGCCCCTGGACCGCAAGCTCCGGCTGCGGCCGGGACGGTCCAAGGTCGTCCTCAAGCGGGCGTTCGCCGACCTCATCCCCGAGCCGATCAGCACGCGTCGCAAGATGGGCTTCGGCGTCCCGGTCGGCCGCTGGTTCCGCGACGAACTCCACGCCGAGCTTTCCGCGATCCTCCTCGACCCGATCGCCCTCGCCCGCGGCCTCTTCCGGCCCGAGCGGATCCAGGCCCTGATCGACGAACACGTCTCCGGCCGCCGTGAACACGGCCACCGCCTCTGGGCCCTAGTGATGCTGGAACTCTGGATGCGGAATTACCTGGATCGTGCTGCTTGAGAGCCATGGACCGAGGGAAATCCGAGGGCGATCGGCAGGTCGTCTCAAACAAAACGAGTTCTGGCACGTCTAACCCGTGAGACGAAGTCCCCATCGCCGATTCATGTCCCCAAGCGAGGGTCGACGACCATGCGGATGTTCACGGCTTGCCTGTTGACGACGGCAGCGCTGCCCGTCGCGGGCTGCGGCGAAGTCCCAAGCCAATCAAGCGTCGCTTCCAGATCGTTCGTGGCCCCAGCCAGCGCTCCCGCTCCCGACGCCGCGCCCAGCGGCGGGATGATGGGCGAGACAGGCCGCGAGGAGGCGTCATCGGCCGCCGCGCCTGCGGGCGTCTCGAGGAAGGTGATCTATGACGCCACGCTCGACCTGGCGGTCGACGAGTTGGATCGGGCCTCGGCGAAGGTCGGCGAACTCGTCGCCTCGTCGGGAGGGTACATTGCCGAGGAGACCATGACAGGCTCGCCAGGCTCGACCCGGTCGCAATTCTGGCGGCTGCGGATCCCGGTCGACGGTTTCGACGGCTTCGTGAAGTCGGTCATGGCCCTGGGCGAGTTGGTCCAGTTCAGCCGCAAGTCGCAGGACGTGACGGCGGAATATTACGACGTCGAGGCCCGGATCAAGAACAAGCAAATCCAGGAGCAGACTCTCAACAAGATCCTCCAGGAGCGTTCCGGGCAGCTTGAGGAGGTCCTCAAGGTTGAGGTGGAGCTGTCGCGAGTCCGGGGCGAGATCGAGCAGATGCAGGGCCGGCTGCGGGTGCTCCAGAACCTCTCGTCGCTGGCCACGTTGACGCTCACCCTCCGCGAACGCGACCGCTTTCAGCCCCCCGCGCCGGTGGTCGCCGATTTCAGCACGCAGGTCGCCCGGACCTGGTACGGATCGGTGGAGCGAATGACAGACGCGGTCAAGGGGTTGATCCTGTTCGCCGTGTCCGTGGCGGTCTGGCTCCCGCTCTGGCTCGTCGGACTGGGGGTCGCGTTGATCGGCCTGCGGGTCGTCAACCGGTTGCGACCGTTCTTCAAGGCCCAGCAGGTCCCGTCGGCCGAGAGATGACCGCCGCGGATGCACTTCGTTGACCGGGGTCGTCGGCGTCCTTATGATCGCGCTCCCGCGACGGGACTGAGATCGCGGAGACCCGAGCAGCGGGGGAGACTTCCATGATTCGTTGCCGATGGACGACGCTGGCGTTCCTGGCCCTTTCCTTCGGCGGGGCTGTCGCCGCCGCCGAGCCGACCCGGCCGAACATCCTCTGGCTGGTGGCCGAGGATTTCGGGCCGGAGCTGGGGTGCTACGGCACGACGCAGGTCTGGACGCCGAACCTCGACCGCCTTGCGGGGCAGGGCACTCGTTACACGCACGCCTACACCACGGCCCCGGTCTGCTCGGCCAGCCGGTCGGCCTTCATGACGGGCATGTACCAGACGACCATCGGCGCCCACAACCACCGCTCGCACCGCGACGACGGCTACCGCCTCCCCACTTCCGTGCGGCCGATTCCCGATCGGATGCGCGACGCCGGCTATTTCACGGCCAACATCCGCGCGATGCCGAAGTCCTTCGGCTTCTCGGGGACCGGCAAGACCGACTGGAACTTCACCCACGACGGCACGTCGTTCGACTCCGACAAGTGGGCCGATCTGGCGACGCATCAGCCCTTCTTCGCCCAGGTGAACTTCCAGGAGACCCACCGGGCCTTCCACGCTCCGAAGAAAGCCGACCCAGCCAAGGTCGTGATCCCGCCCTACTATCCCGACCACCCGGTGACGCGTGAGGACTGGGCGGAATACCTCGACGCGGCCAGCGAGCTCGACCGCAAGGTGGGCCTGATCCTCGACCAGCTCTCGGCCGACGGCCTCGCCGGGAATACGGTGGTCGTCTTCATGGGCGATCACGGCCAGGCGCACGTGCGCGGCAAGCAGTTCTGCTATGAGGAAGGGCTGCACATTCCCCTGATCATCCGATGGCCGGAAGGGCCCACGGCCCCGGCGGGCCTCAGCGTGGGTCGCGTGGACGACCGCTTCGTCGAGGCCATCGACCTCGCGCCGACGTTCCTCGCCCTGGCCGGCGCGGCGAAGCCGGAAGGAATGCAGGGCCGGGTCTTCCTCGGCGACCGGGCCGAGGCGCCCCGCGAGTACGTCTTCGGCGCGAGGGACCGCTGCGACGAGACTGTCTTCCGCCTCCGCACGGTCCGCGACGCTCGCTACCGGTACATCCGCAACTTCACGCCCGACCGCCCGTTCCTCCAGGCCAACGCCTACAAGGAGCGCAGCTACCCGGTCTGGAACCTTTTGAAGGAGCTGGACGCCCAGGGAAAGCTGACCCCGGTGCAGAAAGCTCTCACCGCGCCCACGATGCCTCCGGAGGAACTCTACGACCTGGAGGCCGACCCCCACGAAATCCACAACCTCGTCGCGTCCGAGAAGCCCGCCGACCGCGAGGCCCTGGCGCGGTTGCGGAGCCGCCTTGAGCGGTGGATCGAGGAGACCGACGACCAGGGCCGGTTCTTTGAAGCGCCCGAGGTCGCGGCGGCTTCTGGAGCTACCAAGGCCGCCCCCGCCACAAAGAAAGGCGCCGCCACGAAGAAGGCTGAGAGGGCCAAGGCGAAGGCCGCTTCGCCGGAATGAGCCGCCTCGCCGAGTCGGCTTGAAACTCGGCGGTCCGTGGCCGAAACAGGTCGGACCTGGACGAACGGAAGTGGTAACCTACACTCGCAAGAGATGGCGACCGCGTTTCCGACGAGGCCCAACGTGAGCACGACCCCCCGGCTCCCCGACTGCAACCACTACCTCGACCGCACGGCGGCGACGCCGCTGGTCCCCGTCCGGCTCGACGCCGACGGGCCGACGATCTGGTGCAAGCTGGAGTTCCTCAACCCGAGCGGCTCGACCAAGGACCGGATCGCCGGCTACATCCTGCACAAGGCCGTGAGGACCGGGAAGGTCGCCCCGGGAGGGCTCGTCGTCGAAGCGTCGAGCGGGTCGACGAGCATCGCCATGGCCCTGGCCTCGGCGCAGTTGGGGCTGAGGTTCATCGCGGTGATGCCTGAGGGGGTCAGCCGCGAGCGCCGGCTGATCATCGAGTCGTATGGCGGCGAGGTCGTCTTTTCGCCCAAAGCCGAAGGGATCCTCGGCGCCCTGGCCGGGGCGGAGGCCGTCGCGAAAGAGCGGGGGGCCTATCTGCCGCTCCAGTTCGAGAACCCCGACAACCCCGGAGCGCATCGAAGCCGAACCGCCTGCGAGATTCTGGGTCAGATCCCCGGCGGCTGCGTGGACGCCGTCGTCACCGGGGTGGGCACGGGGGGGACGCTCGTCGGCCTGTTTGAGGGCCTCTGCGACCACGGCTGCTCGCCGACGGCCTTCGCCGCCCGACCCGTGACCGGCGCGGCTTTGGGAGGCGCCGGGGCAGAGTGCTGCTCGTTCAGCGGCCGGATTCCCGGGGTCGTCGACGGCCTCTCCACCATCTACACAAGGTTCCGAACCGAACGCGCCGCATCGCTCGTCGAGCTGGACGTCCCCGACGAGGAGGCCGTCGAACTGGCTCGCCGATTGATCCGCAAGGGGTTCCCCGTGGGGCCCAGTTCAGGACTGAATTACCTGGCCGCCTTGATGGTGGCCCAACGATTGGGGCCGAACGCCCAGATCGTCACCGTCTTCCCCGACCGCATGGAGCGCTATTTCTCGACGGAGTTGTTCAACCAGGCCTGAATTCTGATCGACCTCGGCACTCTTAATGCTATGTTAAAGAAATGGAGGGAAGCCGGACGTTTGGTCGACGAGGAACGGTGCCAACCTGTGAACCCTCGCCTTCCGCGCGTTTCGGCTCCCTCCACTTCTGAACTCATCGAAGAAACCAAGGCTCGGCCGGCGTGATTTTCAGAAAAAACACGCCCGCCGATCCCTAAATTATACGGACGCTTCGCAGGCCGAACGAGACGACTTATCTCAGTTGGTCACTGCATGTTCGCTGTGCGTCACGATCGCTTGACCCCTTGAATTGAGGGGCGTCGACGCCCCCGTTCGTCGCCCTACGTGACCCCGCAGGGCGATCATCCGGGGCGTAGAATCATGGGGTCTGGACGCGTTGCAGGACCATGAGCATCATGCCGCTGTCGCGGCCCGCCTTGAAGGCGGTGGGACGGTCCTGGTTGGGCTTGGCGGTGTCGGACGGCAGGCAGATTTTCAGCTTGTCGTCCTTGATCTCGAAGAGGCCCCGGACGAGTGCGGGGCCTTTTTCGTTGGTTGAAGACAGGTTGATCCACCCGGGCGTGCGGTCGGGGTCGTAGGCGAACGAGTATTTCTCCTCGTGCGTCTCGTTCTTCTCGGGGATGGGCCCCGAAGACCAGACCGCGTCATGGTCCTTGAAGATCCAGCGGAACTCCTTCATCGCCGATTCCGGCGCCTTCTTCCCGTCGATCTCCCAGGAGACGAACTTCCAGGTCCCTTCCAGCGGCGTGCTCTTGGCCGAGGGTTCCTGGGCGACGGCGACAGCCGCCGTCAGGACCATGGCGATCACAACGCATCCGTTTCGCATTGGCTTCATCGGCTTCTCCTACCGCCTGATGATTCGTCGAGGACTCGATCGGAGGCACAGGACAGCCTGAGACGCTGGGTCGAAACCCAGCTTGTGCGAGCCTCGGCCTCTCCCGGCCGGGTCGAGACCCAGCCTACGGGCCAGCAGGAGAAGGGACGCCGTCGGCGACATCTCACTGGGCCGGGGAGGGGTTGTCGACCGACATCCTAGAGAACGTCCCCAAAGCGGGCAACATCACTCGGTCAGACGAACCTTTCGAGATCCTCGTCCTTCGAGACGACGGTCACGCCGTCGGGGGTGACGGTGAAGCCCCGGGCGAGGTCTTGCTCGCGATTCCAGCCGATGGTGAAACCGGGCGGGACCTGGACGTGCTTGTCGACGATGGCGCGGCGGATCTTGGCGTGGCGGCCGACGTTGACGTCTTCGAAGAGGATCGAATCCTCCACCAGCGAATAGCTGTGGATACGCACGCCCGGCGAAATGATGCTGCGATAAACCTGGCCGCCGGAGACGATCACCCCCTGACAGACGATCGAATTGAACGCGGAGCCCCGACGATCGTAGTCGGTGTGGACGAACTTCGGCGGCGGCGAGGCCGGCTGGTAGGTGTGGATCGGCCAGTCGCGGTCGTACAGGTTCAGGATCGGGTCGACGGCGATCAGGTCCATGCTGGCCTGGAAGTAGGCGTCGAGCGTCCCCACGTCGCGCCAGTAGGCGGCCGTCTTGCGGTTCTCGTCGCGGAAGGGGTAGGCGTACACCCGCATGCCGTCGGCGACCATTTTGGGGATGATGTCGCGGCCGAAGTCGTGCCGGCTGGCCTCCTTGCGGGCGGCGTCCTGGAAGAGCAACTCGTACATCACGTCCGTGTTGAAGACGTAGATGCCCATGCTGGCCAGCGCCGTGTCGGGCTGGCCCGGGATGCAGGGAGGGTTCTTGGGCTTCTCAACGAAGCTGGTGATGCGGCCCTCCGCGTCGACTCCCATCACGCCGAACTCCCGAGCGGCCGCCAGCGTGGAGGGCTGACAGGCGACGGTCAGGTCGGCGCGCTGATCGCGGTGGAATTCGATCATCCGCGCGTAGTTCATCTTGTAGATGTGGTCGCCGGCCAAAATGATCGTGTCGCGAGGAGCGGCCTTCTCAATTGTGTAGACGTTCTGATAGATGGCGTCGGCCGTGCCCTGATACCAGGTCTCGGCGATCCTTTGCTGCGGCGGGATGACCTCGACGTACTCGTCAAGTTCGCGACAGAGGAAGTTCCAGCCCTGGTCGAGATGGCGGTTGAGGCTCGTCGCCTTGTATTGCGGGAGGACCAGGATCCGGCGGATGTCGGAGTTGATGCAGTTGGACAGCGTGAAATCGATGATTCGGTAGATGCCGCCGAAGGGGACCGCCGGTTTGGCTCGATCCCGCGTGAGAGGGTCTAGCCGCGACCCACGCCCGCCCGCCAGCACGATCGCCAGGACGTCCCGCTGCACCGCCGCCTCCGATCGATCGAATCGCCCCGCCCATGGAGGCCGCCGAACGGCGTCGCCCACGTTTGCATCCTACCTGCTCCGGAGAGCCGACCCAACTATCCTCCTCCCCATCCTTTTCCTTCGTCAGGGGGCTGCGAAGCCCGATGAGGATTCGTTAGACTGTCATCCTCGGCGCAGCACGCCGTCTCGCCGAGATCCCGCCGGAAAAACCTCGAATCTTCGCAAACCGTTCGTATCCTGTGATCATGGGCCTCCCGGGCGTCGCCGCCGGCCCACCCGCCTTCGACGTCCTCGGTGAATGGAGAGGTAGACGCCTGATGAATTCAATCGCATCTCGACACGTCCGCGCGGCCGCAGCCGTGCTGGCGGGGCTTTCGGCCTGGGGAGTTCCCGTCGCGTCGCAGGCGCAGGACCGGCTGAAGGAACTGCAGACCGAATACTCGACGAAGGCCGGCGAGAAGGTCGACCGCGTTTACCACTTCGGGTCGCAGGGTCCTGGCGACGTTTACTCGAACCACGGCAGCCACTCCAACCGCCAGATCCCCGTCTACACTTGGGGGACCAAGATCGACCTCGGGTTGATCATGGGCTCAAACAGCAGCTATCGCGATCCCGAGAAGCTCAAGAAGATCTACGGCTTCCTCCCCGAGAACACGGTCAACCCTGAGGCTGAGTACGCCGACCAGAGCGACATCCGCATCGTCCTGGAAGACGCCGCCAAGAGGGGCGCCAAGCACATCTTCATCGTCTGGTTCGACGGCATGGACTGGGTCGCCACCCAGGCCGCGGCGATCGCCAAATCTCAGAAGGTCTACACCCAGGGGAAGGGCTCGGGCCTGATCTTCCAGGACTACGCCGGCAAGGGCTCCAACCCCCAGTATGGCTGGGTGGTCACCAGCCCGACCTACGACCACACTGAGAACGACGTGGACGTCCAGTCGGTCGAGATCCCCAAGACGAGCATGAAGGGGGGTTACGACGTCACCATCGCCGGCCCCAACCCCTGGACGCTCGGCCCCAACGGACCGCAGGCGCCGGGCTACTTCAAGGGCCAGTCGGCGAACGACAAGGACAAGGCGGGCGTGAAGTCGGTCGGCCGGATCATGCACGCCTACACCGACTCCTCGCAGAGCGCCGCGGAGATCGTCAGCGGGGTGAAGTCGTACAACAACAGCATCAACGTGTCGGACAAGGGCAAGCCTGTCCCAACCCTCTTCCACGACCTGCAGGCTCAGGGCTGGAAGACGGGCGTCGTCACGAGCGTGCCGTTCCCGCACGCCTCGCCGGCCGGCATGTACGCCCAGAACGTCTATCGCGACGACTACCAGGATCTCGCCCGGTGCATGTTCGGGATTCCGAACATCATGCAGGACGCTCTTCACGCTCCCCTCTATCCCGGGCTCGACGTCATCATCGGCACCGGGTACGGGATCATGATGGAGAAGGCGCACTTCAAGAAGCAGGGGAAGAACGCGGTCGACGGCCACCTGTTCATCGCCGAGCCCGACCGTGCGGCGATCAACGTCAAGAACGGCGGCAAGTACACGGTCGTTGAGACCAAGCTGGGGACCAACGGCGGCGAGGCCCTGCAACGGGCCGCCGACGAGGCCGCGAAGAACGGCACCCGACTCTTCGGCTTCTTCGGCGACAAGGGGGTAGACCACCTCCCGTTCCGCACGGCCGACGGCAACTACGATCCCTCGCCGAATCCCGCCAAGCTCGGCAAGGAGCCCGTCGCCGAGGTCTACTCCAAGGAGACGCTCGATTCCCAGCCGACGCTCGCCCAGGAGGCTGACGCCGCGTTGACGGTCCTGACCGCCAAGCCCGACCAAAAGTTCATCCTCTTCACCGAGGCTGGCGACGTCGACTTCGGCCTGCACTCGAATAATCTCGACAACGCCATCGGCGCCGTCCACAGCGGCGAGGATGCCATCAAGCGGATCATCCACTGGGTCGAGACCAAGAGCAACTGGGACGAATCCGTCCTGGTGGTCTCTTCCGACCACGGCCACTATCTGGTGATCGACAAGCCCGAAGGGCTTCTCAACCAGGCCAAGTGACCTCGACCGGTCTTGACGCAGATAAGCGAACGGCCGCCGATCATCTCGGCGGCCGTTCGCATGCGCGTTGGAAGTCCTCGGTTATTCGCCGGCCTTCTTCTTCATTGTGAACATGAGTTGCTTGTCCTTGGTCTTGAACTCGCGCGGGGCGTCGGCGTCGGGAAGGGCGTAGATGAGGCGGACCTTGTCGCCGTCCTTCTCGATCAGACCCATCGCGAGCTTGTTCTCCGTGTCGGCGAGCTTGCTGACCATCCGGATCTTCGCGGCGGTCGCGCCGGAGTCCTCGGCGGTGGTAGCGATCTCAGACGGTTCCAGCGTATAGGCCGCTCCGTAGACCTCCTTGCTGTCCTTGTCCATGACGACCACGCGGTCCTGAGTGAACCGTACGGTCGAGCCCTTGATCCGATCGGCCGGCTCAGGCACACCGAACTTTTCGCCCGAGACGATCTCGTAAGCCCCGACCAGCTCCGCCGGCTTCAGACCGGCCGGCTTGTCCTTATCGACGTTGATGCTCTGCGCCTGGGCCGCGAGCGGAAGGGCGAACAAAGCCAGGGCGCGCAGGCCGCCCCGGAAGATATTTCGGCGCATGGGAAAGCTCCTGGCTGATGGTGCGAATCCTCGGGACCTGTGGCATGGGTCCACACGTCTTGAAAGGATTCGCAACTCCCGCGCCGTCAGCCTGAAGCCAATCGCAGTCCAACGATCCCCAGGACGATCAGGGCGATCGACCCGACCCGCAGCGCCGAGGCCGGCTCGCCGAAGGCCGCGATGCCGACGATGGCCGTCCCCACGGCTCCCACGCCCGTCCACACGGCGTAGGCCGTCCCCATCGGCAGGCGGTTCAGCGACCACCCCAGCCCCAGCATGCTCGCGGTCATCGTGGCCAGGAACGCGAGCGACGGCCACAACTGCGTGAAGCTCTTCGACGTCTTCAGAAAGTACGCCCAGGCGACCTCGAACAAACCCGCCACGATCAGGACCAGCCAGGACATCGCAAAGCACCTTGGAGAGAAAGGAAAAGCCGAAGGGGCGAGGTCCCGTGCGCCGTGGGACCTCGCCCCTACTTGTTCGATTCAGAGGAGCCGCAGGGGCTCCCAACTTCGTTGTTGGAGCCCTGGAGTTCAAGTCCGATTGCGTCGCGACCAGGCAAGAACGCCAGCCAGTCCCAGACCAGCTAACGCCAGGCTCGAAGGCTCCGGGACGGCCTGGGGTTCGGAGTAGATGAAGTCGTCCATTACGACGACGTCGTCGTTCGGGTTGCCGAGCACGCCGTTGGAGACGATCGTGTTGGCGCCCGAAGTAATCCGCACCCGGCTGATCTGCTCACCAGCGTTCGCGATCGCGCCCAGGAACGTGAGGCCCTGGTTCCCAGCCACCAACGCATTTCGTGAAAAGATGAGCGAGTTGTTCTGGTCGAAGAACTCGATCTTGGTCTGACCGGCGACCTCGACGTCGACGAAGACCACGCCGAAGGCGCTGACGGTCGCCGGCGTGGTCGTCCCCGGAATGAAAAAGCTGACGTCGGTGATGTTGCTGTTCACCGCGGTGAAAAGCTTCTGGGCGCTGAACGCCTGGAAGTCGTTCGGGAATCCGAACAACGGCGGCGTGGCCCCACCGGCATTGGCACTGACCAGGAATCCGGTCCCGGGCGTGCTGAAGACGACGCCCCGGGGCGAAGTCGTATTGAAGAAATTGGCGGAGAAGGGATTTGGATCGCTCTGCAGGTCGGGCACCCCGTCCCAGTTGATCTCACGCCGAAGCCCGCCGAACGAGCCGTTGGCCCCGGCGACCGTGCCGCCGCCGATCGCCGTCCGGAAGGCGTCACGCGTCGGCGTGATCGACGCAGCGGTCGACCCGGCGGCCTCGAACACCGTGAACCCGGCGTGACATGGAGCCGTCGTTCCAAGAACGATCGCCGTAGCCGTCAACAGCCTCCGAACCCACCGATGCGAGAAAGAACGAAACATGTCGAATCGCTCCCTGGGCTGTGTTTCCAACATCGAAACACCCGGCACCGAAATGTTCAGGCCGGATTCGACCACCCATCATGGCGATTCACACCGCAGCACGCCAGGCATACGTAAATTCTGAATAGGTTTTCAGACATCAACTGTATTGCGGACGCCAGTGGAGTAAGTCAGACCGCCGCGCGGGAAAATTCGGACGCTCGGAGCGTCGCGGCGGGACTTCGGCAGGGCGCGATGCACGGCCCGCCAGAGGGCGTCCTGATCGGCGAAGATCCGGACGGGTCCCAGTCGGCCGCCGATCCGCTCGTACAGCGGCGGGGCGTAGACCATGACCGTGCGGTCGACGACTAGTTCGCGGGCCCAGCGGAGCATGAACGCGGCCGAGGACTCGCGGGCCATGAGCACCCGTTCGATCGCCGGGACCAGACGACGGATCGCCCAGCCGCCGGGGGCTCCCGAACCGGCGATCAGCCGCATCGCGGTCCTCGGCATCGAGCGATCGATCTCCGCCGGGTCGGTCCAGAAGAGGCCGACCGTCACCCCGCCGGGGACGCTCGCGGCGCGGTGGTGCAAGAGCGCCTTGAAGCTCTGCATCGGGTCGCCCGGCCAGGGGTTGTTGCCCACGACGACCACGTCGGCCGGCGGTGCATGGGGGGCCTGGAACCGTTCGCGGGCCTCCGCTGCTAGGGCGTCCTGCACCGATTCGGGCCGTCCCGCGCAGGCTCGGAAGATCATCCCCGGCGCTCCGATCAGGTGGCTGATCGAGAAGCAGGGCCCCAGCAACTGCGCGGCCTCGTTCACGGCCTGGCGCATGGGGTTCTCGGTCGAAGGGCTCCCCAGCAGCCGGCCGGCGTCGGAATCGCGGCCGATTCCTTGGCGATGGAGCGCGCCGAGGGTCTCCCGGTGGCTCGTCCCTGGAAAAATCAGCTTGTACCCGCCGCCGAAGCCCGCCTGCAGGTGCGGCAGGACCGACCCGATCAGGACCCGCAGATCCGCCTGCGCCACCGGCCTGAAGACCCGAACGGGGATCCCTCGCGCGGTCGTCCCCAGGTCTTCATAGGCGGACAGGTCGTCGACCGGCGGGCTGTGGCAGGCGTAAGTCTCGGCCGGGCCGTCGCCCAGCCGCCGGCGCATGGCCTGATCGTCGACGGCGTGGTGCCGGCCGACGCCCACGCTGATCGACACGTCCTCAGCCTTCACCCCGGCCCCGTGGAGGCGAGCCAGGACGATCGGAAGGGCCTCGCGGACGGGCGTCCAGCGCGACGGATCGTCCACGACGATCGCCACCTTCGACCCCGGTCCGACCCGATCCTCCAGCCTCGGCCCATCGAGCGGGGCGTCTAGCGCCTCGGACAAGGCGACGGAATAGTCGCTGATCGCCGCTCGGAGATCGGGCTCGAAGACGGCCTCACGGCCGATGCGCCAGTCGGGCGGCAGCTCCAGGCTCAGGGATCCATCCTCGCCCCAGGGGACCGCGATCCGCTCCGTCGTCATCCGTTCATCGCCCCCGCTGCTCGCCGACCTCGTCCAGCCCGCCAGGGTACGCCATCGCGGGCGATTTCCGCAACCTCCGCCGGCTCGCGATCACCTCGGTTCAACTTGGAGAGCCTCGCGTGTATGATGGAGGGGCGGACGACGTCCTAGCACGACGTCCCCCGGGGTTCAGGCCCCACCCGCCCCATGCCCTCATGCGAGGTGCCGACGATTCCGCTATCTATGAGAAGTCGCGAAGGCCGAACGCTGCGACGGGACGTTCGCCGGTCGGTTTCGACTAAGAAAATCGTGGAAGAGATCGGAAAATGACTCCATCGCTTGCACAATTGGCCGAGTTAGTCCGTCAGGCTGAAGCGAAGACCCGCGCCCGGAAGATCGAGGCGGAGACCCGGCAGGCGGCCGAGCACTTTCGCGAGGCCGAGGCGCGGTCGCGTCAGGCGTTGGAGCGAATGCGAAACGCCCGACCGGCCTCGAGTCGGGCGTTGGAGCAGGCCGACTCCGACGAGCAGTTGTTGAAGGATTTGGTCCGCAAGCTGGCCCAGTTCAAGTCGTCGCTGTCCTCCGACGCCGACGCCGAGCAACTCATCGCCACCTCACAGGCCGAGATCGAGCGCATCCGCAAGGAGGCGAGGACCGAGCTAGAGGCGGCGACCCGCGAGCTGGAGGAGTGCCGCCGCGAGCTTCGCACGGCCGTCGACGCCTATCGGCAGCTTCGCCGCGAACTGGAGCGGCTCCAGCCCGAATTGGTGGAGGCGTTCGCCGCCGAGGACCGCCTCCTCTGGGACGCCGAGAGCCATTTCCCCGGCGGCCAGCTCCAGCTTCTGGCCCACGAGGTCGAGGCCGGCCTGAACGCTTACCCCCACCTGGCGAAACTGGAGCAGTACGCCCGGTTGAAGGTCTGGATCGGTCGGTTCCGCTACCACCAGGCCGGGCCCGATCGCGAGTCCGAAAACGCCGAGGAGATCCAGACCCTCGCCCACAAGGTCTTCCACCAGCTCAAGTGGCTCTCCCGCCAGTATGAGCCCGGCTACATCGAAGCCTTCCGTCAGGACTTCTCCACCGACTGGGCCGCCTACGTCGCCGAGGCGCAGGACCAGCTCGTCCACGCCATGGAAACCCAACGCCTCGCCCGCGCCCGCCGCGAGGACGAGGCGGAGGAGGCCGCCGCGGAGGCCTGATCCGAGGTTTCGAGTCCTGGGCGGCCCGCGGTCGAGTTGGGCCGCCCAGTTCCTCGCGTCACGCTCAGATGATGGTTTCGGTCGCCGGGTCCCAGTGGACCGTCGTGCCGCGGCGGTAGGCTTCGACGGCCATCCGGCAGGCGACGGCGGTGCGGAAGCCCAGCTCGAACGGGGACGTCGGCTCGCTGCGGGTGCGGACGCAGTCGAAGAAATTCCGCATGTGGACGTCGGTCGGGTTGTGGACCTTGCCGGCGAGGGCCGTCTCGTCGAGCTTCCCCTTGGCGGGGACGACGGTCATGTTGTCGGCCAGGGTGTGGACGAGGGTCCCCTTGCTGCCGAAGAGCGTGTTACGGCCTTCGCCGTAGAAGCCGTTGTTGAACATCGACGTGAAGGAGAAGAGCAGATTCTCCGGATGCTTCATCGTCACCGTGAAGGCGTCCGGCGGGCTCATCTTCGGCGACTGATAGTTGCCGCCCAGCGAGGTCACGCTCTGCGGGATCGACAGATCCAGCGAGGCGAACCAGAAGGCGGCGATGTGCACCATGTTCTCGAACACGTTGCCGCCGGAGTAATCCCAGTAGAACCGCCAGTTGAAGTAGCGGTCGGCGTCGAAGGGAACGCGCTTGGCGTCGCCCTGGAAGGCCTCCCAGTCGACCTGGGAACGGTCGAAGCCCGTGGGGATCTCCCGCGTCCAGCCGCCGTAGGGGGTCTGGCGGAAGTGGTGGGTCTCCAGCATGGAGATCGTCCCCAACTCGCCCGACTTCACGTGCTCGCGAACTTTCTGCACGCCGCCGCTGGAGTTCCACTGGAGCCCCACCTGCACGACCCGCCCGGAGCCGTCCAAAGCGTTGCGCATCCGGCGGGCGTGGTCGGCGTCGAACGCCATCGTCTTTTCTTGATAGACGTCCTTGCCGGCGGCGATCGCATCAACGAAATGTCGCGCGTGCAAGTGCTGCGGCGTGGCGATCAGAACGGCGTCGATCGACGGGTCTTCCAGCAGCTTGCGGTAGTCCTGGTAGGTTTTCGCCCCCGGGGCGATCTTCTGGGCGTCGGGGAAGCGGCCGGAGTAGACGTCGGCCAGGGCGACGCACTCGACGTTCGGGCTGTCGACGGCCGGCTTGAGGATCTCCTTGCCGCGTGACCCGGCGCCGATCAGGCCGAACCGAATCCGGTCGTTCGCACCGATGATCCGCCCTTTGCCCGCAGCGCCCACGGCCGCACTCGCGCCGCCGGCCAGCGCCGCCCCCGCCATCACCGTTCCCAGGAATCCTCGACGACTCGACATGGGCATGCTCCGCAAATCAGTTTGTACAGTGGAAGGAGTGCAGGAGGGAGATCCGTCCGGCGTCCATCATAGCCTTCCGAGGGGCGTCTTCGGCCCTCATTCGTTCCGACTTGAGGATTTTTCCAGATCGGCGCTGACGAATCGGGAGAAGACGTTAGGATGCCGCCGATGGATTCTGCCGACGTCGTTTTACCAGGGAGGGTGAAACCATGAAGCGGCCTTTCGCCTTGGGCGATCTCGTGGCCTTTCAGACCACCACCGGACGCGCCTCGCAGGGGATCGTGATCCACAAGATCATGGAAAAGCGTCAGCCGACGATCTTCCTGATCGAATGCGAGGACCGTCGCCGGGCCTTCCGGTTCGAGACCGAGTTGAACCTCGTCGCCGCCGCCGAGTCGGACGACGCCTCGGTCCACCTGTCACGCTTCGAATCACCGCTCGCTTCCCCCGCCTTCGCCACAGTGGGCGCGGACGACTGAGCGAAGCCTGTACGGTATAATGATCGCGGGAGCCTGACGAGGAGCCGCCTATCATGCCCGTCGATCGAATTAACGACCTACGCGCCTTCCGTGACTTCGCCGACGCTCGGCTTTCCGGCGAAGGCGTTGAGCCGACTCTTCAAGAAGCCCTCGTCCTGTGGGAGGTCGAGAACACCAGGGGCGACCGGGCCGAGACCGTTCAAGCGATCCGCGAGGCGCTCGACGACATGCGGGCAGGCGACGTTGGAACGCCGTGGAAGCAGGCCGTCGCCGAGTTGCGTACGAAGCACGGCCTACCCGCATCGTCATGACCTATCAAGTCCGTATTCTCGCGAAAGCATGGGAGGATCTCGACGAGATCCTTGCCTATATCGCCGAGCGATCGCCGGGCGGAGCCGCTCGGCTGCTCGATGAATTCGATAAGACGATGAGCAGGCTTGAGGTCAACCCGTTCATCGCCCCACTCGCTCTCGAGGCGGAGGATGTGGGTGAAGAGATTCGGCAGGCTCTATTCCGCACTCGTGCAGGCCGAAATTATCGAGCCCTCTTCCTCATCATCGGCGACGAGGTTCGCGTTCTTCGGGTTCGCGGCTCAGGCCAGGCTCCAATCGCCTCGGACGACCTGACGTCTTGAGTCCATCCTTGTTCCTCGCTCGCCCCAATCCACTCGACCGGCTAAAATAGAGAAGGCGACGCGTCGGGCTCTCTCGCCGACCGCGCGGACGGCCTGATCCCATGAACGATCCGACGACGGCGCATTCATCCGTGATGGACCCAGCGATACCCCCCGAGCCCGATTGGCCGTCTGCTTCGGCCCGTCTGGTGCAGGCCTGCGAGACCGCGATCGACCGGTTCGCCCGTGAGCGTCCCGAGGACAGTTGCGCGTTCCTGGCTTTCGCGGTCGGCGAGTGCTTCGGCGACGTCGTCATCGCGTTCGACACGCCGGAGAACGCGCTGCGGCGGGCGAAGCGGCACGAGGCGCTGGTGGTCCGCCGTCGGACGATGGCCCTGAGCACCGAATACGGCTGGCGGAATGCGGCCTACCACCTCAACCGCTCGCCGATCCGCCCTCAGTCCCCATCCACGGCCGAATTCGCCCACTCGGAATTCGCCCGAATCCACTTCCCGGACTGGGAGCCCTTTTTCCTCGACCGCAAGAACCCGGGCGGTGCCGACCCCACCGGCAAGATCGCCGTCCTCCTTCAGAATGTGGCCAACGCCGTCGTGGAGCGAGGCCGGCTCGCCAAGCTGAACCTGGCCTCCCCCTGCTACATCGGCGCGGAGTTCGCCCGCGAGGACATCGGCCTGGTCGTTTTGCGGGCGGTCAACTGGCCCTCCTGAAAAGGGCCGTCGATCGAAGGGCGGATCAGTTCTTCTTCTGGCTCAGGGCCTGAAGCTCCGCCAGCAGCCTCTTGCCGATGGGGCTGCCCCAGCCGGTGGTCATGTCCCAACCTTCGTGGGCGCTGTAGCCCAGGTAGGTGGGAATCTGATTCCCTTCCAGGTCGATGTGGCTGGAGGTGTTGTCCCCCTCGGTCACGTCGTGGGTGGAGCCCGTTCCGACGAGCGGCCCGTACAACAGTGTGTTGTAAAAGCCCACGTTCTTGCCCAGGAGTTGGTTGATCCGGGCGGCGAGCGCGGCCCATGCCGGGGCCCCGGCGCTGGTTCCGCCGTCGTGCAGGAACTTGCCGCGGGCCCGGATCAGGATGCCCGTCTTGGGGTCGGCGATCGAGGCGACGTCCGGGCCGCCGCGGCCGGTGGAGTGTCCCGGGTCGACCGAGGTCGGGTCCAGGCCCTGATTGACGCCTTTCTGGTAGTCGGGCATGTCGAAGTGCTGGCTGACTCCGCCTCCGGTGGCGTCCTTCTTGCCGATCAGGTAGCCGTTCTCGATCGTGAAGTTATTCCAGACGACCTCCTCGTCGATGTCTGCCCCGCGCGCCAGGGAGGTCCCGCCGACCGACGTGACCCACGGGCTGCTCGAGGGGAACTCCTGGTGCGCCAGGCCGTCGGCGATGCCCCGCGACGAGCCCCAGTCGCCGGCCGAGGTGAAGACCGAGACCCCCATCACGGCCGCCTCCAGGAAGGCCTCCGAGGCGACGTCCAGGTACATCGACGACAGGTACGGCTCGGCGATCGAGGTGCTGATCGAGAGGACGTCGAGGTTTCGGGTCGGGTCGTGGATGGCTTTCTGGATCGACTGGAAGAAGTCGCCGGAGCCGCCGACGCCGAAGTACACGACGAGCGTCGCGTCGTTCGCCAGTGCGCCGATCGTCTCCACGTCCAGGTACATCTCGTCGTCGGTCGCGGCCTTCCCCTGACCGACGACCTCGATCGTCGGCGTGGCGAGGCCCAGGTGGTCGAAATACTCCTTGAAGTCCTTCCGCGCCGAGGCGTCGAGCAGGCCGTCGCTCTCGATGATCCCGATCGTCTGGCCCAGGCCGGTGGCATCGGGGAACTTGTAGCGCTCGGCCAGCTGCGCGGGCGTGTAGCCCTCACTCTTCGACTCGTCGTCGGCTGGCTGGTCGTTGGACTCGACGCCGGAGCCCCCCGAGCCCGAGCCGCTCGGGTCGATGCTGAAGACGCCCTGGATGACGCCGTGGAGCGCGGCGGGGACGCCGATCTCCCCCTTGTAAACCCAGGGGCCGTTGACGTCGCCGTCGCTCTTGTAGAGGATCGTGCCGAAGGCGTCCTCCAGGTCGGAGGCCTTGCCGGAGATCGTGATCATTCGCGTGCCGACGTCCGTCGAGTCGACCTTGAGGCCCTGGCCCTGGGCCCACCTCGTGACGGCGGCGACGTCGGTCGGGTCGGCCCCGTAGCGGGCGGCGAACTGCTCGCGGGTGAGGTAGGTCCTCTGGTCGAGCGGGGCCTCGGCCAGCGACTCGAGGGAGGGGAGGCTCGCCGAGTCGGGTCGGGGACGGACGACGATCAGGGCGGTCGCGACGTCGTCGGCCTTGAGCGGCTTCAGGTCGGCGTCGGCCGAGACCGTGGGCAGGGCGCTGCCGGCGATGGGCTGGATGGCGGTTGAGTCCGCATTGATGAGCCGCAGCACGTGGCCCACATGATTGTAGTACCAGTCGTTCGCCGACCCCGGCGCGCCGAAGGGACGGATCTGGACGCCTTCGGGGATGACGCGGTTGTTGGAGTCGATGTGGTTCGGGGTGATCCCCGTGGAGTCGATGATGAGGTGTTGGTCGACGCCGTTGGAATCCTTGCCGTAGTCTCCCAGCCAGGTGATCGCGTGGGTCGGCTTCTCGCCGTCGCCGTTGATGATCAGGATGTCGCCGGGCTCGAGCTGCGAGACCAGGTCCTCGTAGCTCGACCAGTGCTCGATCGTCTGGACCGAGACGCGGTCGGCCAGCGAGGCGGGGATCGTCACGCCGTCGAGGTCCGAGGCGCTCACGGCGCCCTGGGCGTCGGTGGCGGCGGGGATGGTCACGCCCAGGGCGTCGGCGTAGGCCCAGGCGGTGAAGTTGGTGCAGTCGACCCCCTGGCTCTGATAGGGGGCCGTCGTCTGGGCGTTCCACCGCGAGCCCTGGTCGGGGAGCCAGGTCGGATCGTGGTGGTGCTGGTAGTCGACGCCGATCGCGCTCATGTACGCGGCGATCACGCGCTCGCGGAGCCAGTCGTTGGAGGAGTCCTTGGGGACGTCCGGGGCCTTGTTAGGATTCACGTCCGGCCCCCAGCCGTCGCCCGAGGGGGCGCTGACGGTGCGGTCCCAGAGCCCCTTGTCGAAGCCCGCCGGTGCGGACGAGAGGTCGATGGAATAGGGCGACGTGTACTTGATCGACGGATAGGCGACGAGGCCCACCTCGGCCGCTGCGCCGCCGGCCCCGGTGGCGGCGTCCTTCTTACCCTGGAGCGGGTGGAACGCGGCCTTGTCCGAATCGGTCAGCGGTTCGACCTTCGTATCGGCCTTGCTGGGGAGCATGTCCGCGCCGAAGCCCTGAATGACGAGCTTGTCCGACGCGGCCGTCGAGGCGAAGAAGATGGTGGGCGTGACCGGGCCTTCGCTGTAGGGGAAGGTGCCGTCGAGCCCCGTCAGCGTGCTCCGCTGGTAGACGAAGCCCGCGCCCATCGGCACGAGGTCTCCGCCGCCGGGGGAGACGGCCGGCGTGAACTTCTTCTCGTGCGGGTCGCCCCAGACGACGATCGACCCCTTGGACGTGTTACTGTTCCTCTCGCGTCCGGTCTCCACGATCGCCCCGGGGGCGTTCTCGGACGAGACGACCGTGATCCGCGCCGTTCCGGAACGGACCTTGAGCGGGTGGACGGTCCAGGTCCACTGATCGACCGTCGGGTCGTAGACGGAGACCTTGCCGTCGGCCTGCGAGGCGGCGGCGACGTCGGCCTTGCCGTCGCCCGTGACGTCCCCCACGGCCACCGCGACGCCCGACCGCGTCGAGATCGGCGGCGCAGAGAGAGTCTTCTTCTGGACCCACGCCCCCCCGGACGCCAGCCCGAACTCGACGATCGACCGCGAGCCCCGCCCGGCGCCCGAGGGCGCGGCGACCAGCTCATCGACGCCGTCGCCGTCCAGGTCGCCCGTGGCGATGCTCACGCCGACGCCCGGCTTGAAGCCCGGCAGCGTCGTCGGCGAGGCCATGAGGATGGGTGTCACCTTCGCGTTCACCGGCGACGATCCCTGCACCTGGAACTTCCAGGCCGTGACGGTCCCCGCCTTCGCCGAAGCCACGACCAGGTCGGAAACGCCGTCGCCGTCCAGGTCCGCCAGCGCGATCCGCAACGACCCGTTGTACAGCGGGTTGTTCCCCGACGAGCCGCCCCCCTGATACAGCGGGTTCTGGATCGTCGCCAGGACGTTGGGCGCGGAGCCGGTGGACGTATCCGCATCGCGGCCCCAGCCGCTGTAGATGACGACCTCGCTCGACTTCCCCACACGCTTCACGACGGCGAAGTCCGCCACCTGGTCGCCGTTGACGTCGCCGAGCGCCAGGGCGTCCACGCCGCCCGACGTCGACCCGCTCCCGCGCATGGACGACAGGCAGATGCGCGGCTCCAGGGCGTCCAGATTCGGACGGCCAGTGCGGCGGGGGTTGACGCGGCGACGGTTGCTGATTCGGCTGTTAGGCATCGGGAGGGTGATCCTTCGGGGCGCTTATCCTTTCGCTCCGAGGATCAACCTAGAACACTTCCGGCCGAATGATGACTCCCTCCGCAGCCGCTCCAACCCATAAACGTCGGAGCGAGGCTCACGGCTGCGGTTGCGAGGGCTCCGCCGGCGTCGGCTGCTGGTCGATGACCAGGCCGGTCACGCTCGCGTGGCCATGGCGGTTGACGGCCAATTCGGCCCAGAGCTTGCGCTCGCGGGCGGCTGCTTCGTAAGGCGGGCCGCCCCCTTCCTGGACGTAGAAGGTCTCGATGCCGTAGTCGATCTCCGAAGGCGTTTCGAGAGTTCCCTGGAGGAACGAGACGCCCCTCGGCGGGCGGGTGACGCTTGGGAGGCCGGAGGTGTACCGGTCCTCGCGGCCTTCGATGGGCGTCAGCGGCACGAAGACGGCGCGGCCGTGCCATTCGGACTGATTGTCGGTGGTGTACGGGCCGGGAAGGCCCTCGACGCCCCCGGCCGGCACGCGGCTGAAGCCGTACGAGAGGATGACGTACTCTCCGCGGAACATGTCGCGAGGGTCCAGCGGGATCACCTGGACCAGCATCCGATCCGCCCCGTGGCGTGCCGTCGTCGCGGCGGCGATCATCCCGGCCAGGATCAAAAGCTGAAAGACGGCGGCGGCGATCAGCAGGGCCGATTCGCGAACCGGGAAGCCCCGCGTCGGCGCGAAATCGGGATCGGCCAGAGGCGGGACGTCAGGCGTGGACGACATGGCGAGGAATTCCTCCCGCAATACTATCAAACGTCAATTTCACATGATCGAAAATTGAAGCTGGGTGCCATGCCCAAGCTCGCGTGGGCATGTGATCGGCGACGGTCGTGCAACCGCCCCACACCCAGGTCGGACATCATGTCGTGGGGTTGAGCGAGGAGGTTCCGTGATGAGCCTCCTTCAACCGTCGCCAGATCACGGCCGCCGCGACGAGCGCGGCACCGCAGGCCAGGAACATCAGGGCCGCGCCGGGCATGCCGCCGAAGCCGCTGAACAGGTCGATGTAGCGGGAGACGGACCAGAGTAGGAAGTAGGCGACGCCCGCGGCGAAGGGTCGACCGCGGTCCTCGCGGGCGCCGACGATCGTCAGCCAGATCGCCAGCCCGGCCATTGCGACGTTCGCCGCGATCGTCGTCAGCAACGGCTCGCCGCCGGCGGCGTTCCACAAGCCCATGCCGGCGAACAGCCCGATCATCGCCAGCGGGAACCAGCGCCCCGGCGAGGCCAGCACGCCGCTCGCCAGCGAACCGCTGCGTCGGCCGTCGCGGTCGGCCGCGATGAAGAAGAGAATCGCCGCCAGCACGACCGCCACGGCCGATTCGATGGCCGTCGCGGTGGCCGTCGTCCCGAGTTCTCCGGCCATCGCCCGATTCGCCGCGTAGGTGCTCAGCGGCAAGAGCAGCCCGCCCACCAGAACGACGCCGAAGAACCGGTAGGGAATCCCCAGCCCCCACGCGGGGGAGTGGCACTCGGCGACCAGGAGCAGCAGCGAACCGACCAGGCCGGCCCAGAAGATCGGCGCGGCGTCGAGCTTGCCGATGAGCGGAGCGCCCAGCAGCCAGACCGTGGCCGTCGCGACGTACAACGCCAGCACGGCCCGCGATCGATGCCTGTAAGCCCATGCCATGCCGACCGCCGTCAGCGCGGGGACGCTCCAGGCGGGCTCGACGAACGACCGCCACGATCGGAAGTCGGTCGCCAGCGGGCCGAAGATCGTCATCCCCGCGTAGTAGGCCAGTGTGGCCGCGACCAGCGCATGCAGCGGCCACGACCCAACGATCAGCGCGAACGGCAAGACCCCTACGCCCCACCACCAGAAGCCGTCCACCCCCTCGACGTTGAGGTTGAACGTCTGCGCGATCAGCCAGATCGCCGCCCCATAGAAGAGGCAGCCGAGGAAGCAGACGACGTTCGAGCCCGTCACGAACCCGCGACGGCGGAGGGTCCAGGCTCCCCAGTAGGTCGCCCCCAGGACGACGAAGATCAAGGCCATGCGGGTCCAGGCGTGCAGCTCGCTCCAGTTGAACGCGACGGCCGTGAACATGGCCAGGCCGATCAACAGCCCGCCCAGCCCCATCACCGCCGCACTCGCCCGATCGTTCCGCCGCGCCGACTCCGCCTCGGCCGTCCCCCCCTCGTACAGCCCGAGAATCCGCTTGGCCTGATTGCCGTCAACCAGCCCCAGCCCCTCCCAGGCCGATAGTTCCCCCGCCAGCCACGCCCGGCGATCGGCCGTGATCTCTCGTCCGCTCATGAATGCGTTCCCCGATGGACCCCAGACGAGGCAGCGCCGCCGCGTCTCGCGTTCTCTCCGAAGAGTTCTAGCATCTTTCTGATGACGAGGCGTCGGAGAATTGTGCCACGACGACTGCGGGGCAGTTCGCCAGTCCTTCTCCGTTATCAGCCCGGTGACCATCGTCCGGCGCGAGGAGGCCGCGTCATCAACCTAGAAGGTGTAACCTGCCAGTGATGTCGACTTCCGGCAATCTACGAAGAGGCTCCGCGACTTGGCGGATTCCTCACTTCGGCGGCTCTGGATCGGGTGGGTCGGGCTCCACCGGCAGCCACGGGTAGAGGGCGGCTCGCTCGTATTTGGCCTTGAGAGCCCGGTGGTAGGCGGCCATTTGCTCGCCCCTCGCCACCCGCTGAGGGTCGCCGTCCTCCCCGCGCGCTTCGTCTGCGTAGGATTGGCTCAACTGCTCGGCGTCGGCGTTTTCCAGGGCGAGTTCGCGGAACTCGCGTGACCGCTTGACCATGATTATCACCGCCAGCACGAAGCCCAGGATCGCCACGGCGATCATCAGGCGGCGGACGGTGAACTGGACCCGCGGCTGTTTCATGGCATTCGCCTAGGGCCGTCATGAAGCACATCGAGACAACCCACCAGGCTCCGTTCAAATGGCGCAATTCGCGTCGGCATTATTTTACATGAGCCTCTACGCAGCCTCAACGAGCGATGCCGCTTCACGTCTCATTGTGCAGCCGGCTTCGCCGCGTCGATCCGGTCCAGTTCAGCGATCGCGAGGGGGACATTCAGGAAGGTCGTCGCCCCTCGATCCTTGACCCAGAGGAGGTTTTCGCGGGCCGAGGCGATCTCGCCCCTGGCGGCCTGATCCAGGCCCAGGTAGCAGCGGACGACCGTCTCTTTTTCGACGTCGGTGGCCAGGGCCGTCAGGGCCTTTGCGTCGATCTCCCCGCGCAGGTATTTCACGACCGGGTAAGGGAGCGAGGTCTTGTCCGCCTTCTTGTCGGCCGCGTCGAGCATCTCCCGGGCGACGTCGTTCTTCCCCTCTCGACGCGCCGCGAGAACGCCGATGATCGTCGCGTAGACGGATTGCTCGCTCTTCCAGTCGTCCTTGGAGATGGCCGAATTGCAGTCCGCCAGCGCCTTGGCGTAATCTCCCCGACACGTCCACGCGTTGCCTCGGGCGATGTACGCGTCGACGTTCGCCGGATCGAGTCGGATCGCGTCGTCGTGGTCGGCGATGGCCTTGTCGTATTGCTTCTGGAACTGCTCGGCGGCACCTCGGATGTCGTAGCCTCGCGGGTTCTTCGGGTCGAGCCGGATGGCCTCGTTGGCGTCGGCGATCGCCTTCTCGTACTCCCGTTTGGCAAACCACGCGGAGCCGCGGTCGATGTACGCGGCGGCATAGGTCGGATCGAGCCGGATGGCCTCGTTGTCGTCGGCGATCGCCTTGTCATAAGCCTTCATGGCGTACCAGACCTCGCCGCGCCCCCTGAAGGAGGCGGACCACCAGGGGTAGATTCGGATGGCCTCGCTGAAATCGGCGACGGCCTTTTCGTAATCCTTCTTGAGGTACCAGGTGTAGCCGCGAATGCAGTAGCCTCGGGTGTCTCCCGGATCGAGTCGGATGACCTCGGTAAAGTCGGCGATGGCCTTGTCGTATTCCTCCTTACCAGACCAGGCGACGCCCCGGCTGCGGTAGGCGAGGGCGTCGGTCGGGTCGAGTCGCACGACCTGGTTGTAGTCGGCGATGGCGTCGTCGTACTGCTGGGTGGCGAACCAGGCGTCGCCGCGCCCGCGGTAGGCGAGGGCGTCGGTCGGCGCGAGTCGGATGACCTCGTTGAAGTCGTCGACGGCCTTGGCGTACTTCTTTTCGTTGAGCCAGACGTTGCCGCGGTTGCGGTAGGCGACGGCGTAGGTCGGGTCGAGTTGGATGACCTTGGTGTAGTCGGCGATGACCCTCTCGCACTCCTGTGCGATGCGCTCGGCGTCGGCTTCATCGGTGGAGGCGATGAAGTATCTCCTGCACCAGAGATTGCCGCGATCGAGGTACGCGGTGACGTAGGACGGGTTGAGGCGGATGGCCTCGTTGTAGTCGGCCATGGCCTTGTCGTACTCTTCCATGGCGTACCACGCGCGGCCGCGGCCGTCGTAGGCGGAGGCGTATTCCGGGGCGAGGCGGATCGCCTCGCCATAGTCGATGCTCGCCTTGCTGTACTCCTTCCTGGCGTGCCAGGTGTAGCCGCGCAGGCAGTAGGCGTAGGCGTTCTCCGGGTCGAGACGGATCGCTTCGTTGTAGTCGGCGATCGCCTTCTCGTAGTCCTTCCTGGCATACCAGGCGTCGCCGCGATCGATGTACGCAGCGGCGTTGCCTGGATCGAGGCGAATGGCCTCGTCGTAGTCGGCCGTGGCCTTGGCGTAATCCTCCTTGGAATACCAGGAGTTGCCGCGCTTGCGGTAGGCGAGGGCGAATCCCGGGGCGAGGCGGACGGCCTCGCCGAAGTCGGCGATCGCCTTGTCGTATTCCTTCTCGGCGTACCGGACGAGGCCTCGATTGTGGAAGGCGGCTGCGTAAGCGGGCTCGAGCCGGACGGCCTCGTTGAAGTCGGCGACGGCCTTGCCGTAATCCTTCTCGGCGTATCGGGCGCGGCCGCGGTTCTGATAGGCGACTGCGCCGGCCGGGTCGATTCGGATGGCCTCGTCGTAGTCGGTAATGGCCCGGCCGAGGTCCCCCTTGTCGAGCCAGGCGTTGCCGCGATCGACGTACGCGGGGGCGTGGTTCGGGTCGATGCGAATGGCCTCGCCGTGGTCGGCGATCGCCTTGTCATACTCCTTGCGGTCGAGCCAGGCGTTGCCCCGAGAGATGTAGTTCGCAGCGGAGTTCGGGTTGGCGCGGATGAGGTCGGAGTAGAAATCGACGGCCTGCTCGACGGGGACGAGGGACTCGGGCTCGACCCAGCCGCGAGCCGAACCGTTCTCCTCGACGATCCAAACCCGATCGCCGTCGGCTCGCGTCACCTTGTAGACACGGTACGAGGACGGCTCGTCGCCCCGGGCGAGGTTCCGGGTACGGTCGGCGTCGTCCACCGCGTTGTCGTCGCCGGTGAGAGCCGTCTCTCTCTGGGTAATCACGCGCTTGCCGACCCAGGCGTCATTGGGGCCGGGCTGAACTTGCTGCTGAGCGGCCGAAGGACGCGGGGAGAGGGCGAGCGTCAGGAGCAACAGGAGCGTCGGGCCGCGGCGTCGGGCGGTGGGTACTGACATGGCGGCTGCCTCGAGGCCACAGCGTCGAATGAGACTCGAATCTGGATGCCATCGAGCCTAGCATGCCCGCGTGGGGGGGGCGATTGAATTGTCTGGATCGAGTTCCGTGGTCATTGTCCGTGGCGACCGCGAGCCTGACCTCCGCAAGAGCCTAACAACCCCAGCCCCGACCTTGTTCCCTCTCCAAGTGCCTTAGGGTGCCATGGCCACGCTTGCGTGGCCATGAGCCGGCGTGGGGTAGCTGAACGAGCCTCACCGATCACATGGCCACGCACGCGTGGCCATGGCACCCACGCTGTATTTTCTCGCGGATTTCGTAACGGCAATCGTCATTTGGCGACACCTTATAGGCGGAGGGACTCGCGTTCTCGATGGCTCGTTGGCAATTCGGTCTTGGGGAGAATCGTCCTCGGTCGTCGCGAAAAGCGCGCGAACGAACCCACGGCGCGGGGCGATCCAAATCGCGTCAGGGCCGGGGGTTGCGATCGGCAAAGCAGTTGGCTTCGGTCGTAAGCGAAGCCAACCGCGAGGCCTGTCAGTAGGCGTCGGACGAGATGACCTCGCCGCCGGCGCGGGTGGCCAGAGCGAGGATGACGTTGATGTTGGTGCTGTCCTTGAGGAATCGGACGGAGCCGTCGGTCATCAGCACCATAGCTCCGCCGGGGTGGAAGCTGCTGAGGCCGAAGACGCCGGGGGCCGCGACGCTGTCCGTCCCGTTGGTCGAGCAGTTCGGCCGCGACGGGTTCGGCGGCTGAAGCAGGTTGCCGAACGTGTAGGTCGTCAGGGCCCATCCCCAGGTCATGCCAAGCATCGGCGTGTGTCGGACGCGCTTGGTCGCCTTGCTGGCGGAGCAGGTGTCGAGCCACGTGGAAAGAACGGGGTAATTGCTGGGATAGACGTACTCCGAGCCTGCCGCCGTGGCCGACATGCCGGTCGGGAAGGTGCCGATGAAGATCGTGTCCTGGGGCGAGATCTGGGCCAGGTTCCCGGTCCCCAGCTTCCACTCGCCGAAGGCGATCGTGTTGCTGGTGCCGTCGGTGACGGACTGGACGCCGATGGCCGGACCGTTGTGGCCGAACATGCCGTTGGGAGGCCCGCCGACCTGGCCGAACCGATAGTCGATGCTCGCGCCGAGGGATGCGAAATAGCTGTTGCCCGGGGCGTTCACCGCCATCGTCGTCGTGTTGTAATTGCCGCCGGCCACCAGGTAGCTCGGCGGGGGAGCCGAGGGACAGAGGAAGACGGAGAGCCGCGACGTCGTCGCGGTGGAATTCATCGCGTCGCCGTTGTTCACGTTGTCGTTGAAGGCGCAGATGTTGAAGTTGGCCGTGTTGTACATCGGCTGCTGCTCCATCGCCGCGAGCATCCGCACGTGGGGGCTGAAGTCGCCGTTGCCCTGGAGCGCCAGATTGGTCTGCCGCGAGTTGAGCGAGCCGGGGGGGAAGCTGTCGTTGGCGCTATGGTAGTTATGCAAGCCCAGGCCGATCTGCTTCATGTTGTTGGTGCACTGGACGCGCCGGGCGGCCTCGCGAGCCGCCTGCACGGCAGGCAAGAGCAAGGCGATCAACACAGCGATGATGGCGATCACGACCAGCAGTTCGATCAGCGTGAATCCAGGGCGGGCTCGTTGAGGAGAGGTCATCGAGGGGCTCCCAGGCCGAAAGGGTGAATGGATAAGCGACGCGCGTGACGTTCGAGCGGGCGGCGAACAATACCCCTGAGCGGCGACGAAGTGAAGGACGCCGGAGAGCGATTGGGGGATTTCTCCGACCTGGCCAGGAGTCCTCCATTCCCCCTCGCCCAACGGAACGGCGATCCCAGGGCCTTGCGAATCACGCGCCGAATTTCAGGACGGCCCCGCGCAAGGAAGTCGAACGAAGCCAACCCGCCGACACCTTAAACATATTTATATCAAAGCCTTGCATCAAACAAACGATTGGCTCCGGTCGCAAACGGAGCCAATCGCCAGGCGAGCCGGCACACCCTCGTACAGTCGTGGGAGGTCCGGTAAGATGAAGGCCGACAGGAGGGACGCGGGCCAGGATCGCCGGGCGAGGGCGCCGAGCGCTTCCGAGCTGCTTGGGAGATGATTCCATGAAGGAAGAAGCAAGGTTTGCTGAACGGGGGGCCTCCCGCCGGAGAAGTCGCATCGTCCTACTCGGCGCCGCAGCGCTGGCGGCGGTGGTGCTGGCGGGGCAGGGGATCCCGGCGCGGGGGGAGGTCACGGCCAGGCAGGTGGAGGAGGCCATCCGCCGAGGGATCGCCTATCTCAAATCCCAGCAAAAGGCCGACGGCTCCTGGGAACGGATCAGGAACCAGCACCAGCACTCCGCCGGAACGACGGCCCTGATCACGCATGCCCTGATCGCGGCCGGAGAGCCCGTCGATTCGCCCACGATCCGCCGCGCCGTGGCGAACCTGGAGCAGTACTCGGCCGACGAGATCGACGGCAACTACGCCGTGGGCCTGCAGACGATGGTCTTCTGCGAGGTCGACCCCAGGCGGCTGGCGGCGAAGATCGCGGCGAACGTCGCCTGGGCGGAGGCGGCGCAGGTCCGGGAGGGCGAAGAGGTCTTCGGCGGCTGGCCGGGGCTCTGGTCGCACACCTCGAACCGGAAGACCGAGCGTCGGCCTACCGACGACTCCAGCACCCAGTACGCGCTGCTGGGCCTCGACGCGGCGGCTCGGGCCGGGTTCCCCGTCGACCAGGAGGTCTGGCGGCGGGCCCGAAAGGCCTTGCGGAAGGGCCAGCGGGCCGACGGCGGCTGGGTCTACCACCCGCACAACCCGGAGTTGAAGAGCACGTCCAGCATGACCACCGCGGGGATCTCGGGCCTGATCATGGCCGAGTTCTGGTGCACCGACGAGGGGGAGCAACTGCTCGACGGTCGCATCAAGGACTGCGGCCGGACGCGGACCGACTACGCCGTCGAGCGCGGCCTGACCTGGCTGGCCCGCAACTTCACCGTCCAGGGGAACGTCAACGCCCGCATCCCCGGGGTCTGGCGCTACTACTACCTCTACGGCCTGGAGCGCACCGCTCGACTCGCGGGGGTGCGATACATCGGCTCGCACGACTGGTACCGCGAGGGGGCCGAGGAACTCGTCACAGCCCAGGACAAGATCCTGGGAGCCTGGCACGGCGAGGCGATGGAGGAGCAGCCCATGCTGGCGACGAGCTTCGCCCTGCTGTTCCTGGGGACGGGCCGAGCGCCGGTCCTCGTGCACAAGCTCCGCCACGGGCCCGGCGACGACTGGAACAACGACCCGCACGACGTCCGCCGCCTGGTCGCCGCGACCTCCGCCGACTGGGGCCACTTCCTCAACTGGCAAACGATCGACCTGGAAACCGCCGCCCCCGTCGAGCTGGCTCAGGCCCCGATCGCCTTCCTCAACGGCCATAAGGCCCCGGCCTTGAGCCCTCAGGCCAGGGAAAACCTCCGCAAGTACGTGGAGGAGGGGGGCTTCCTCCTCGCCGAAGCCTGTTGCGACAACCCCGAATTCGACGCCGCCTTCCGCGTTCTCATGAAGGAGCTGTTCCCCGATACCCCGCTCCTCCGGCTCTCCGACGATCACGCCGTCTGGCGGGCGAACCAGCGATTGACGCCGGGAGTGCATCCGCTCTGGGGGATCGAACGAGGGTGTCGGACGGCGGTGATCTACGCCCCCGTCGACCTGTCCTGCTGCTGGAACCTGATGGACGCCTCGCCGAACGACCCGGCCGTCAAGAAGGCGCGGCTGGTGGGGCGGAACATCATCGACTACGCCACCGGCCGCGAGCCCCCTCCCGACAAGCTGGCCGTCCGCGAGACACCGAGGATCGACGAGAAGGTCGACATCCCCGCGCGAGGGGTCCTGCGGTTCGCCAAGCTCAAGCACCCCGGCGACTGGAACATCGCCCCGAAAGCCCTGATCAACCTGGCCGACGCCCTGAGCAAGCCGCCGCTCAACTTCCAGGTCGACCTCCGACCCTTCGAAGCCCAGGCCGACGATCCAAAGCTGCTGTATTACCCGCTGGTCTACTTCCACGGTCGAGGGGCGACCACACTGAACGACGCCCAGGTCGAGGCGCTCCGACGCCATGTCGACCCCGGCGCAGGCCTGATCTTCGCCGACGCCGCCTGCGGGGGCGTGGCGTTCGACGCCTCGTTTCGAGAGCTGATGAAGCGAGTCCTGCCCGGCCGACCGCTCGTGCCGATCCCGCCCGAGGACCCGATCTATTCGGCGAAGCTCGGCTTCGACCTATCGCAGTCCCGCTTCAACGCCGGCGCCGGCGGCGGCCTCGCCTTCCCCCATCTCGAAGGCATCCAGGTCGAGGGCCGCTGGGCGGTGATCTACTCCAAGTACGACCTGGGCTGCGCCCTGGAGCGCCATACGGCGATCGACTGCCAGGGCTACTCTTATGAGAGCGCCCTGAAGATCGCGGTCAACATCGTCCTTTACGCCGCACAGCCGTGAGGTCCATCAACAAACGTCGCCGACTCCCGAAAGGCGGCGGTGTGGCCATCCTTTCGGGAGTCGGCGATGGCGGTCGCCTCATGGCAATCGAGACGAACCGCTGGGAACCAGGATTGAGTGATCGTCGGCGGTCAGACGGCTGGTGGACCGGAACGGCCGAAGATCAGCGAGACCACGAACAGGACGAGGAAGACGAACACGAGGATCTTGGCGATCTCCGCCAACTGTCCCTCGAGTCCGCCGAAGCCCAGGAAGCCCGCGATCAGCGCGAGCACGAAGAAGGCGATCGCCCAGCGCAACATGATCATGACCCTTTCGCGTGGATCGTTACTTTCGAGGTCCTCGGCGGAAGGTCTCGTCGCAACCACCTGGATCGCGAAGGGCCTCTCACGACGCCGTTACATCAAAGCCTAGGCAAACGCGATGCCGTTCGCCGCGACGTCGCAATTCTCGAGAAATTCTTGTTAAGCCCCCGCATCTAGAGGCCATTCTCAAGATAGAAGCACGGGAAATCGGGCTGGTTCCTTGGCAATACGGTTCCTTGACGCCTTCCCAAAGAGGACGCCCCCATTCCGCCGGCTGGATCGAGAGCCGACCGGTGGAATGGAGACAACCAACGACATGCTGTTTCTTGCCGATCGAACCCACCAAAACAACGCACAACATCATTCTGCACAACCAATTACGTCCATAACCCGATTGGCTTCGCTCGCAACCGAAGCCAACCGACGGAGGAAGCCTGGCAGGCGAGAAAGGTTCTCCGAGTCCCGCGCAACGGACTGCGCATCGGAGGCTGTCCAGCGGCGAAGGACGAAAACCGTGGCCGGGATTTCGGGACGGCGCCGATAAGGAGGGATGGTGTCGTCGTGGCGATGCAGGCGTCGTCAGTGGGTTTGAGGGGGTGATTCCGTGCACCTTGGCAGGGACCGAAGGCCTATCCCCCAATCTTTGCGGATATGGTATGGTCCATCGAAATCCACCTCCACTTCGACGGGAACCACGTCCGGGGCTCATGCCCAGGGCGATGGGTCGGGCGACATCACGGTCCGGACGGATGAGACGATGGGAGCGCGCGTACTGCGACCAGCGAAACGACCGTCGACGACTCTGAGGACCCGGCTCAAGCCGGCCGTCCCGCAGTCGCCGCGACCTCTGCTTCGGCCAGCCCCGCGATCAGCGATGTTCTTCCCGCTGGTCGTGCTGGCGGCGGTCCTTCCTGGACTGGCGGCCATGCGCTCGTGGGACCTGTCGTCTCCAGGCCCGCTTTGGGGGCTTCGCGCCCTGGCCGTGGCGATCGACGGCATGGTCGTCGACCAGACGGGAGCCTGCGACGCGATCAAGCCGGAACGGGAGTCGGCGGGGTATCGCAGCGTGGCCTTCCAGCCGCCGCTCTACCCCTGGCTGGCCGCCGCCGGGATGTCCCTCAGCGGCGACTACGACCCCATCGCCTGCATCCTGCCCAGCTACGCCGCCGGCGCGGGGATCGTGATCCTCATCTACCTTCAGGGTCGGCTCTGGCGCGGCGGGGGAATGGGATTCACCGCGGCCCTGCTGATGGCCTTCAGCCCCAGCCTCCTGCTGCGCGAGCAGGAGATGACGCCCCACCTGATCGCCGCGGCCGGCGCGCTGGCGGCCCTGCACGCCTACGCCGTAAGAACCAGGCTGGCCGTCGAGTCGGCCGATCCGAGACTGCGGTCGATGCTCTGGTCGGCCGTGGGGGGCCTGGCGCTGGGGTGCTCGCTGCTGGCCGTCGAGGCCTTCGGGCTGATCGTCGTGGTGGTGATCGCCCTGCATCAGATCTATCTGCGAGTCAGCGCCTCGGCCGATCCGAACTACCGACCGAGCGCCAGGGCGAGTTGGACGTGCTGGCTTCGCGACGGCGGGGCGATCGACTCCGCGCTGGCGATCGGCGTGGCGACGGTGGTGGCCGCCCCCTGGCACGCCCGCATGTTCATGACCCACGGCTGGAGCCTGTTCGCCCCGCTGACGCTGCCGGCCTCGGGCTGGATCGAGTCGTACAACCTGGCGACGTGGATCCTGTCGCTGGCCCCGGCGGCGGCGCCGCTGGCGTTCTACGGAGCCGGCCGAGCGATCCGCACGGCGCTGGCGACGGAGACCGACAGCCGCGAAACGGTGGGAGGATCGCTCTGGGTCATCTGGGCGGGAACCGCCGCGCTGGCGCTCTCGCTCTGGACGACCGGCCCCCGCCAGGCGCTGGAGATCTTCCTGCTGATCCCGTTGAACCTGCTGGCGGCCTCGACGGTGGCCGACCTGGTGAACCGGCGAGTGTCGGTCCGGGCGCTGATCGGCCTGGCGCCGGCGGCGGCCCTGGGACTGGCCTGGTGGTCCAGCCGAGACCTCCGCGGCGCGTTCGACGAATTGCTCTCGGGAGGAGCCAGTCCGGGGACCACCCTGAGCCTCCACCTGACGCTCGACCTGCTGGTCCTGACGATCTTCCTCGGCCGGGCGATCGAGAAGTGGGCAAGCTCTCGCGACGACCGCCAGCGCCAGGTGCTGGCGACGTTCCTGCTGGCCACCCTGGCGGCCACGGTCGGCCTGGGGGTCCGCGAAATGGTCTTCCGCCACGTCGAGACCAGCGACCTGCTGATGCTCCGAACGATGATCCTGAGGCGCAACCGCGAGCGGCCGTTCAGCCACATCGCGGTGGTCAGTCCGCCGAATACGAAGTTCGCCGCCGACGTCGAGCCCGGATCGCTCGACGCCCCGTACCCCGGCGGCCGGCTCCGGTTCATCCTGAGAACGGCCCTGCCGGAGCTTCCCCAGATCGACCTCTCGGACGTCGATGAGCTGCTGACGCTCCCCGACGAACAGCGGCTGGTGATTCTCCACGGGGCGGGGAGCCGGCTCTCATATAGCCTTCAGTCCCGACTGGGGCTGGAGGCCATCCACCCCGGCCGGTCCGGCATCCTCGACGCCTACGCCACGGCCACCGACCAGGTCGCCCGGCGCTGAAGAGGCCGGGGATCGGGGTCGGCGACGAGGCGGTTCAGCTTGCTCAGGAGAGCAGGTCGGCCAGTTCCTTGACCTTGTCCGCGCCGACCTTGGCGACCAGCGGCTTGAGCGCCCGCAGGGCGTCGATCAGGTCGCCGTCTCCCTTGGCGGCGGGCGGCGGGGCGAGATACCCTTCCACGGCCGCCTTGGGCCGACGGCCCCGCCGCACGGGAGCCTCGCCCGCCTTCTTGTTGGCCTGCGACTTATAAGCGGAAATCTGCTGGCGAGGGATTTCCTTGCCGTATTGCGTGCGGACGAATCCGTCGATGTCGTCGATATCGGTCAACCCTTTGGCCAGGGCATTGCGCACGGCCTGCGCACCGGAGATCGGCTTGATCGAGCTCGCCTCTTCAGATTCGACCAGTTCGGACTCGGGGGCGGGCTTGCTCTTGCGGCGGCTCATAAACGGCTCCGATGAATGCGGCCCTGCAAGATTGGGACGACGCGCGGACGTTCCGCCGCACAACCCAATCGACAAGAACCACGCTATTCCCAACTTAGGCTATCCATAGCCGTCTTCCAATTCAATATAAGTCCCAGGTCCAAACACGCTCAAAAGCCTTGCGCAGTCGCGCAGACCAGCGCTCTTCGACCGATTTCCGAGCCATTGTCACAATGCCGCGCCTATGCCGAAATCCGCCGAGTCGTGTGAGGATCTCAGCGCGGCTCGATCGCCTCGACGCGGGCCGAATCATGGAGGGCGCGAATCTCGTCGTCCGAGAGAGCCCTGTTGAAGACGGCGAGACCGCCGAACCGGCCGATGGTCGCCTCGCCGAGCATCGTGCCGACGGCGTGCCGCGCTCCGACAGTGAAGTCCGAGCCGCCCCCCGGCTTCGTTGCGGCATGGCGCGAGGGGTCGTACCGGAAGATCCCTCGGCCGTGATAGTACGGGTTCATTCCCCGGTCGCGGCCGTCCGGCCCTTCGGCCGTGAAGTAGCGGTCGTTGCGACGGTCCCGCGCCGGGTCGAGGCCCATCGGCTCGAGCCGGCCGTCGATGTACGCCTTCAGCCACTGACCGTCGTAGGTGAACGCCAGGCTGCACCAACGGCTTTCGGGGACCTCGCGGGGGGTGACGGCGTAGTCGGCGCACCAGGGGAAGGCGGAACCGTCGGCGCGGCGGGTGACGCCCCCCTCGCTGGAGACGTGCGGCACAAGCCGTCGAGGTCCGCCGTAGGTGGGCATGTTCATGAGCATGGCGTACTGGCGAGTCCCCGAGTCGTCGTTCGCGCCTTTGCCCTCGGTCCACATGCCGGCGATCGTTCGGCTCTGCTTCAGGTTCTCAACGCGGACCACGGCGAACATGGAGACCTGAGCATTCGATCCGGCGATGTTCAGGTCGCCCGTCTCGGCGTAGGGGATACGGAAGTAGTGCTTGCCGTCGAGTTCGGCCGCGCGGCCCGAATACGGCCCCCCCGCGACGCGAGGGATCGGCCCGCCGACCTCCGTCAGCGGATGCGGCTCCTTCGTCCCCGTCGAGACTCGGGGCATGCCGGCCTCTTCGCCAAACGTCCAGAAGCCGACCAGGCCAGGCGTCTTCAGAACGACCGTGGGATCGCCGGTCGGGGCCACGTTCGCAGCCTTGGCGGCCGTCGCGGCTGGGACGGTCAGTTGGATGTAGACCGGCTGATGATCCGAGGCCACCGTCTCGACGTCGACCCGCCCCGAGCCGGCGACGATCCCCGCCGCGAGCGAGCCCGAAACGAAGACGTAGTCGATCCGCCCCGGCCGCGAGCCGTGCAGACCGATCGAGTGGCCCTCACCCTTGCCGGCGATCGGCCAACCGTCGACGATCCGTTCGCCCCCGGCCGGGGCTGCGGTCAGCGCCTTGTAGTCGTCCGAGTCGGGGCGAAAGTTGAAGTCCCCCATCATGATCCAGGGGTCGGGGCACGCGGCCAGGACCTCGCGGACGCGGGCCACCTGAAGGGCTTTGTCGGCGGCAGAATCGTGAGCCAGGTGAGTGACGAACACCCGGAGCGGACGGCCGTTGACGTCGAGCCGGCATTCCAGCAGCCCGCGGGGCTCAGCCTTTTCGCGACCCGCCGAGCGCGGCAGGCGATGGTTCTGGTGGGCGACGATCGGGAACCGGCTCACGAGCGCCACGCCGTACTGGCCGCCGTCGGCGTCAATGAGGTTGCCGCCGAACGCGACGTTCGCCCTCAAGAGGTCGCCGAGCGCCGCGGCCTGATCGACCTTGCCGCTGCGGTCGCGAAAGCGGACGTCGACCTCCTGGAAGGCGACGATGTCCGCCCCCCGGACAAGATCGGCCACGCGCTTCAGGTCGAGCTTGCCGTCGGTCCCTTCGGCGTGATGGATGTTGAAGGTCGCCAGCCTGAGAGGCTCCTCCGCCGCGGCGAACGCGGGGAAGAGCGACAGAGCCAGCACGGAGAGGATGCGACGAATCAAGGCCATGGCTCCTGGATTCTCGACGTTGGAGGAAAAGCAACGCCCCAGACGGCCGCCGCGATGGGGCCGTCCGGGGCGTGAGCGGTCATGAATCGATCGTCGCGAATCGGTCGATGCGAATCAATACGCGTCGGCGCTGATGATCTCGCCGCCCTTGGTGCTGGCGAGGGCTCGCCAGATCGGCAGGCTGACGGTGTTCTTGAAGAACCGCACCGAGCCGTCGCACATCGTGGCGTTCACACCGCCGGCGTGGAGGCTGCGAGCCGCAAGATAGAGCGGGCCGGCCGTGGCGTTGGCGCAGGGGGTCGGCTTGCCGGTGGTCACGGCGCAGGCGTTGACGGAGTACATCACGTCCTGGAGAGCCGAATTCGGCGCCAGCAGAGCGGTGAAGCCGGTCGAATCGGCCCACCAGGTCATGCCGCGCAACTCCGAGTTCTGCGGGACGATGATGATCTCCGAGTTCAACAGCGTGTTCGACGTGCCGTCAGTGACCGTGGCGATGGTGACGGTCTGCCCCTTGTTCGGCGAGGCCTGATGGTTGGCGTTGCTGTAGGCGCGAATCCAGCCGTAGGGGGCGCCGTTGAAGACCGCGTCCTGAATGTTGTTCTGCTGGTCGAGGTCGGTCGATCCGAAATTGGCCACGTAATTGTGAGCCGAGATCTTGCCGGTGTTGGCCGCTCCCAGGGCGCTGCTGATCGGCCGCTGCTGAAGACCGTTGCTCGGGCAGAGGAAGGCGTTGATGAAGCTGGACGTGACCGTCGTGTTCGTCGGGTCGACGTATCGGGGAGAGTTGAAGTTGTACGAATTCGAGAGTGCGACCTGCTCCATAAACGGCAAGATGAACGCCTGCCAGGTCCCGTTGCAGCAGTCGGAGGTCCCCGTCGGGAACGAGCCGGTCGTGCCGACGTAGTTGTGGACGGAAAGACCGATCTGCTTCAGGTTGTTGGTGCACTGGATTCGCCGAGCGGCCTCGCGAGCGGCCTGAACGGCGGGCAACAGTAGCGCGATCAAGACGGCGATGATCGCGATGACGACGAGCAGCTCAATCAGCGTGAACGCACTCTGTTTGCGTGATCTCATGGAGAGGCTCCGATAGTGAGAATAGAAGGCGACCATCACTTGGAGGTGACGGCAAAGGTGAAATCATTGGGGCCGGCGGCGGTGACTTCCGTCGTCAGCTCGGTCTGGGCGTTGAACCGGGCGGGGATCGTCTCCTGAGTGACCGCCGCGTCGGCGGGCGGATCGACGAGCTCGCCGGTGACGTTGTCGATCTGTTTCTTCTTCGCACCCGACTTGGCCGCGACCTCACGCTTCGCGGAGACGGAAACGCGGTACTTGCCTGGAACCAGTCCATCGGCCGCCGAGATCGAGAACGACCCGGCCGAGACCGTCGCCGCGGCCGAGGTCACCTCGCCGCTGCCCGCCATCGGCTGGAACGAAATCGTCGCCGAATCCAACGGCTGGCCGTCGAGCGTCACCTTGCCCGAGACCGCCTGACGCGGCAGCCCGTCGCCCCCGCTGCAGCCGAAGGTCGCCGCAATCGCGACGACGAAAGCAAGACGTGATCCTAATTTGATGAAAACCATCGATCGCGTTCCTATATTTGGCGACCCGAGGATCGTCTTCCTGTTCGGTAGTGGGGCCGCCACGTATTCGTCCGTGGCAGCCAAGAATGCGCAGACGCCACCAGCTCCCTACACGCAGCCGGTGTCCCGTCGGCGCAAGGCTGAACGCGCTTCGATCAATCGAGTGATCAACGCGCAGCGGTTTCGACGTATGTGGTTTGTGAAGATTTTACGATGACTAAAACCTAGTCCACCGTCAAGTGGACTAGGTTGGAACCGGCGAAATGCTCGCCGGAATTTCATCGGTTCGACACGATCACTGGGTCTCTTTCGCCTCGGCCAGGTCCTTGCGAAGCCGATCGAGGATCTCGGGGTGATCGGCGGCGACGTTGCGGGTCTCGCCGGGGTCGGCTTCGAGGTCGTAGAGTTGGGGTTCGGGGTCGTTGCCCAGTTCGGAATTCGTGAAGGCCGCGACCTTACGTCCTCCCGATGCGGGGATGAACTTCCACTTGCCCCGGCGCACGGCCAGGCCGGCTGCCTGCTCGATCAGGGTCTCGCGGCCCTTCGGGTCCGCGCCCAGCAGAGCCTGAAGGACGTTCTGCGAATCCTTCGCCGTGGGGATCGGGCTCTGGCGGCCCACCAGCGCGGCGAAGCTGGCGGTGAAGTCGATCTGGCAGACGAGGGCGGCCGACTCGCCCGGCTTGACCTTCCCCGGCCAGCGGACGACGAACGGCACGCGGGTTCCGCCCTCGAACTTGCTGTACTTGCCGCCGCGGTACGGGCCGGCCGGCTTGTGCGAGCCCAGCTTCGCCACGGCCTCGTCCTTGTAGCCGTCGTCGACCACGGGGCCGTTGTCGCTGGAGAAGACGATCAGGGTGTTCTCCTTCAAGCCGGCGTCGTCGATCGCCTTGACGACCTCGCCGACAGACCAGTCGAACTCGACGATGGCGTCACCGCGAGTCCCCATCCCCGACTTGCCCAGGAAGCGGTTGTTCGGCAGGCGGGGGACGTGAATGTCATGGGTCGCGAAATAGAGGAAGAACGGTTTATCCTTGTTCTTCTTGATGAACTCGACGGCCTGCGAGGTGAACGTGTCGGCCATGTCCTCATCCTTCCATCGGGCCTTCTCGCCTCCCTTCATGTAGCCGATCCGGCTGACGCCGTCGACGATGGCCATGTCGTGGCCGTGGCTGGGATGGAGCCGGAGCATCTCCGGGTTGGCCTTGCCGGTGGGCTCCCCGGGAATGGGGGCGTCGTAACGGACCTCGATCGGGTCGGCCGGGTCGCGGCCGACGACCTCGTGGTTCTTCACGTAGACGCAGGGGACGCGGTCGCCGGTGGCGGCCATGATGAAGCACTCGTCAAAGCCGATCTCCAGCGGCCCGGGCGCGATCTTGCCGTTCCAGTCCAGCTTCTCGTCCCCCAAACCGAGGTGCCACTTGCCGACGGCCCCCGTCCGATAGCCGGCTTCCTTGAAGACGGTCGGCAGGGTGGTCCGGCCAGGCTCGATGATCAGCTTCGCATCGCCGGGGAGGACGCCCGTCCCCTGTCGACGCCAGGGATACTCGCCCGTAAGGATCGCGTACCGCGACGGCGTGCACGTCGCCGAGCTGCAATGCCCGTCGGTGAACCGCAGCCCCTCGCTCGCCAGGCGGTCGATGTTCGGCGTCAGCCCCGCCTTCGCCCCGTTGCAACTGATATCCCCATAGCCGAGGTCGTCCGCGTAGATCACCACCACGTTCGGCGGCACAGCCAGTGCAGGGGCCGCTGCAAGCAGACCGGTCAGGAGGAGAGTGCGTACCAACATTCCATGGATCTCCGTGGTGAGTTAAGAATCAGCCGGCGCGGAGGCCGAAATCCGTTTCGCATCGATCGAAGGCTTCGCGAATCGTCGCTCCACCCTTCACAGGGGAAGGGGGCCGAAGCCCGGATGAGGAGGGCGATCGACGGCGATGTGTGTAGCCGCCTTGAGTTCACAAGCGCTCGATGAGGGCGTTTAGTATCGGCTATCGCGTCTTCCACGGGTAGCCTCCACCGGCCGATCGATGTGGCGGCAGACGGCCGAAAAGGCCATGATCGAGCGAATCCCCAGCGCCAACGGAGAGGAGCGAATCCGTATGACGACCATCCGCCCCGAACGCCCCGGCGACGAGTCGGCCGTTCGCGCCGTGCTCGTCGACGCCTTTCCGACTGACGCCGAGGCGCGACTGGTGCAGTTGCTTCGCGCGGCGGGGAATCTGCCGGTCTCCCTGGTCGCGGAAGTCGACGGCGAGATCGTGGGCCACGTTGGGTTCAGCCCGGTCGCGACGGGGGCGCGGGCGATCGGCGCGGGGCTTGCGCCGCTGGCGGTGCGAGGCTCGCATCAGCGTCGTGGGATCGGCGGGATGCTGATCGCGTCTGGGCTCTCAGCCTGCCGCGACGCGGGGTTCGGCTGGGTCGTCGTCCTGGGCGAGCCGCACTATTACAGCCGGTTCGGATTCCGCCCCGCGCCGAGCGTCGGCCTTGCCGACGAGTACGGCGGCGGCGACGCCTTCCAGGTCGTTGAGCTCACCCCCGGCGCGCTGCCCGTCGGAGCGGGCCTGGTTCGGTACGCCCCGGAGTTCGCCTCGCTGGAGGAGGGTTGATTCCGCTCTTGCCCGAGTTTCCGGAATCCGTTGACGCCCTGGATTAACGCAAGTTATATTTTCGGCACCTCTCAGCAACAATCAGAGAACAAGTCTTAGAAGAATCGATCGGACGGGCGGTCGCCGTCGACTCGCCTTCAACTCCTCCCGATCCCACAGCCTTCACCAGGCCTGGAGCTTTCGTATGCGCGCCTCACGGGGACCTATCCGCGCTGCGTTCACCTTGATCGAGTTGCTCGTCGTCATCGCGATCATCGCCGTCTTGATCGCGCTGCTGCTGCCGGCCGTTCAGGCGGCGCGCGAAGCTGCGCGTCGGGCCCAGTGCATCAACAACCTGAAGCAACTCGGGCTGGCGCTGCACAACTACTTGTCAGTCAACGACCGCTTCCCCATGGGGTCGGCGGGTCGGCTGCCTACCACCGGAGCCTATCCAACGCCCCAGAACTGGCGTGTTCCCGTGCTGGTGGGGACGATGCCGTACATCGAGCAAGGGGCGGCCTACAACGCCTACAACAATCAGGTCCGGTTCAACCTCACGGCCAACGACACGAGCCGGCTGACGGTGATCTCCACGTACCAGTGCCCCTCGGACACGGTCCAGGGTTTCTGGCCGGCCGGAAGCGCGATGCAGGACTACAAGGGGAACTACGGCAATAACTGGGGTCAAAACACGTTCTTCGACCAGGGGATGAAGTCCCCCTTCTGGTTGAACTACGGGGCCACGATCGCTGAGATCGTCGACGGCACGAGCAACACACTGGCCATGATGGAGCTGGTTCAACCGCCGTCTCCCAGCGGCGCGACGGTGCCCGATCGCCGAGGCCGGATCTGGAACGACGACGCCGGCTGCTATCAGGTTTCGACTCTGCTGGCCCCCAACTCCACCGCGCCCGACATCGGCCAGTGCATGACCGCCCTGAACGCCCCCTGCAACTACATCGGCAATGCCGAACCGCTTCCGCTTCAATACTCGCTGGCCTCGCGGAGTCGACATTCGGGAGGCGTGAACGTGCTGATGTGCGACGGTTCCTCGCGGTTCGCCAAGAACTCGATCAGCCTGCCCACATGGCGAGCGCTCAGCAGCCAGGCCGGCGGCGAGGTCATCAGCGCCGACTCGTACTGATTCAAACCACGGAGGGGGAAACCATGTCGCGAGCAGGCGCATGGCGCGCGGCGATTCTGGTGCTGGCGTTCACGGGCTGCGGCGGAGACGAGGAATTCGCACGCGAAGCCGTCGAAGGGACGATCTCCTTCGACGGCAAACCGATGGAAGGGGGCGTGGTCGCCTTCGTTCCGACCGAGGGCGCTGGCCCCGGCGCGGGGGGAGAGATCGAGGCGGGCCGGTTCTCCATTGCCGGCTCCGAAGGTCCCACTCCTGGGCCACACCTCGTGACCGTCACGTGAACCAAACCGACAGGAAAGAAGATCGTCGACCCTGACACACCTGATCGCCAGGTCGAGGCCATGGTCAACGTCGTCCCGGGTCGGTACAACGTGAAATCAGAGTTGAAGGCGGACGTCAAGGCTGGCGGCCCCAACAGCTTCACGTTCGATCTGACCTCCCAGCCCGACCCGCCCGCGAAACGGACGCGCTGAGGATCGTCCCTCTCCTCGTCAGACTTCGAGATTCCGCCATGAACGACCATCGCCCGATCGCCAGCCGCGTCCGTCTGGCCCTTCGCCTGCTGACGACCGCAACTGCGCTGGCCGTCGCCGCGGGGGCTCCTCCCGCCGGCCTTGCTCGCGACGGCAAACCGAACGTCGTGTTCATCCTGGCCGACGACCTGGGACGCGGCGACCTGGGCTGCTACGGCCAGCAGAAGATCCGCACCCCGAACGTCGACCGCATGGCCGCCGAGGGGATGCGGTTCACGCGGTTCTACGCCGGCTCGCCGGTCTGCGCCCCCGCTCGGTGCACGCTCTTGACCGGCAAGCACACCGGCCACGCCTTTGTCCGCGACAACTCTGAAGTCCAGCCCGAAGGGCAGGGGCCGATCCCCGATTCCGAGGTCACGCTGGCCGAGATGTTCAAGGCCCAGGGCTACACCACCGCCGCGATCGGCAAGTGGGGTCTGGGCTTCCCCGGCTCCGAGGGAGACCCGCTCCGGCAGGGGTTCGACCACTTCTACGGATACAACTGCCAGCGACACGCCCACTTCCACTACCCGTCCTATCTCTGGAAGGACGGCCAGAAGATCACGATCCCCGGCAACCGCGACGACGGCACCGGCGAGGTCCACTCCAACGACCTCTTCGAAGCCGAGGCGCTACGGTTCATCGAGGCCGAGAAGGGTCGCCCCTTCTTCCTCTTCCTGCCGCTGACCTTGATCCACGCCTCGCTCCAGGTCCCGGCCGACTCGCTGGCCGAGTACGCCGGCGCGTTCCCCGAAACCCCGTACCAGGGGACGCACTACAAGTCTCACCCAACCCCTCGCGCGGCGCAGGCGGCGATGGTCACACGCCTGGACCGCACGGTGGGCCGGGTTCTCGAAAAGCTCCGCCAGTGCGGTCTGGACGACGACACGCTGGTGATCTTCAGTTCCGACAACGGCCCGACCCGGAACGAAGGCGGCGGCGACAGCCCCTTCTTCAACTCGGCCGGCGGGCTGAAGGGCTTCAAGGGCTCGGTGTACGAGGGCGGCATCGCCGTCCCGCTCCTCGTCCGCTGGCCGGGGCGGGTCAAGCCTGGGTCGACCTGCGACTTCATTGGCTACTTCCCAGACGTGCCGTCGACCTTGATGGAGATCATCGGAGCGCCGGCGCCGGTGGGGACCGACGGGTTCAGCTTCGCCCCCAGCCTCCTCGGCTCGTCCTCACCCCAGCCGGTGCACGACCTGCTTTACTGGGAGTTCGCCTCATACGGCGGTCAGCAGGCGGTCCGGATGGGTCCCTGGAAGGCCGTGCGTCAGAACCTCTCCAAGGGTCCGGCCAAGACCGAGTTGTACAACCTCGACGACGACCCGACCGAATCCCACGACCTGGCCGCCGGCCGTCCCGATGCCACGGCTTACTTCGAGGCCGTGATGAAGAGAGAGCACGTTCCTTCGCCGCAGTTTCCGCTCCCCTCCGTCGACCCGCGATAGCCGACGCGGTTCAGCGGAGGAAGAGGCGGTAAACCGGGTTCTCGGTCTCGTCGACGCACGGGTAGCCGAGGCCGGCGGTGAACTCGCCGAAGGCCGCGCGTTCGTCGTCGGGGATTTGCAGGCCGACGAGGACCCGGGCGTCGTCGCCCCCCTGATTGCGGTAGTGGAACAGGCTGATGTTCCAGTTCGGCGGCATGTTCGCGAGGAACCGCATCAGGGCGCCGGGGCGTTCGGGGAACTCGAAGCGGTAGACGCGCTCGTCGCTGGCCAGAGGGCTGCGACCGCCGACCATGTGGCGAACGTGCTCCTTGGACAGTTCGTCGCCCGTCAGGTCGACCACGGGGAAGCCCGACGCCGCGAAGCCCTTCGCCAACTCGGCCGATTCATTGCGGCCGACGACGGCCAGGCCGACGAAGAGGTGGGCGGACTGGTCGTCGGAGATTCGGTAGTTGAACTCGGTCAGGCTCCGCGCGCCGATCAATTCGCAGAGCCGCCTCAAACTGCCGCGACGCTCGGGGATGGTGACGGCGAAGAGGGCCTCGCGCTCCTCGCCGACCTCCGCGCGTTCGGCGACGAACCGGAGGCGGTCGAAGTTCATATTCGCGCCGCAGGCGATGGCGACGAGGGTCTCCCCCTTGAGCTTCTTCTCCGCCGCGTACTGCTTGGCCCCCGCGACGGCCAGGGCGCCAGCCGGCTCCAGGATGCTGCGGGTGTCCTCAAAGACGTCCTTGATCGCGGCGCAGGCGGCGTCGGTCTCAACGGCGACATAGTCGTCGACCAGCTCGCGGGCCAGGCGGAAGGTCTCCTCGCCGACGAGCTTGACGGCCGTGCCGTCGGAGAACAGCCCAACGTCGGCCAGCGGCACGCGTTCCCCGGCGCGGACGGAACGGATCATGGCGTCGGAGTCGGTCGTCTGCACGCCGATGATCTTGATCTCGGGGCGGACCGCCTTGATATAAGCCGCGACCCCCGCGATCAGCCCGCCGCCGCCGATCGCCGCGAACACCGCGTGGATCGGCCCCTGGTGCTGGCGGAGGATCTCCATGCCGATCGTCCCCTGGCCGGCGATGACGTCGGGGTCGTCGAACGGATGCACGAACGTGTAACCGTGAATCTTCTCCAGCTCGCGGGCGTGGGCGTAGGCGTCGGAGTAACTCTCACCGGAGAGGACGACCTCGCCGCCGAGAGCGCGCACGGCGTCGACCTTCAGGGAAGGCGTCGTGGTCGGCATGACGATCATCGCCTTGCACCCGAGCCTCTTTGCGCTCAACGCCACTCCCTGCGCATGGTTCCCGGCCGACGCGCAGACGACCCCTCGCCCTCGCTGCTCCGGCGAGAGCAGGGCCATCTTGTTGTACGCACCGCGCAGCTTGAAGCTGAAGACGGGTTGCTCGTCCTCGCGCTTCAGCCAGACGTCATTGCCGATCCTCGCCGAGAGTTTCGACGCCCGCTGCAAGGGCGTCTCCACGGCCACGTCATACACCCGTGCCGTGAGGATCTTCTGGAGGTAGGCCATGCGGTCGAGGGGGGCGGACATGCGGGAGATGCTCAAAATCCAAACGCAGGCCGCGGCAAATCATCCTTCTCCCCCCGGGAGAAGGTGGCCGCAGGCCGGATGAGGGTCGACGCGATTCGGAACGAGTATCGCGTCCTTCATGCCCTCCGAACTCCGACGACCCTCACCCGACCCTTCGGGCCACCCTCTCCCGGCGGGAGAGGGAACGGAAAGGCGTGCCTCGGATCGTGCGAAGGACTTGCTTGCTCAGCTCGTGATGCCCTTGGTCAAGTGCATGAACGCCGTTTCGAGGTTGATCTCGTCTTCCTTGAAGAGGGTCAGCTCGAAGCCGTTTTCCATGATCCGGTTGGCGAGGAAGCCGTACTGGTGGACGCCCGCGCGGAGTTTAACGATGAGGACGCCGTTCTTCTCGTCGACGGTCTCGACCTCGGGCTGGGCTTCGAGGAAGTCGGCGCATTCGGTGAGGCGGTCGGCGACGTTGATGTTCAGGACGACGTCCGTTCGGACGCGCTTCATGACCTCGGTCACCTCGCCGTTCACCAGTAGGCAGCCTTGCTCGATGATGCCGATCTTGTTGCAGATGTCGGCAAGTTCCGGAAGGATGTGGCTGGAGACGAGGATCGTCTTGCCCATCGCCCGTAGCTCCTTGAGCAGGGCCCGCATCTCGATCCGGGCGCGGGGGTCGAGGCCCGAGGCAGGCTCGTCGAGCAGGAGCACCTGGGGGTCGTGCAGCAGCGTCCGGGCGAGGCCCAGGCGCTGGGTCATCCCGCGCGAGAGGCTCGTCACCAGAGCGTCGCGCTTGTAGGTCAGGTCGACCAGCTCGAGGACTTCCTCGCAGATCTTCTTCCGCGCCGCGCCCTTGATGCGGTAGGCGGAGGCGAAGAATTCGAGGTATTCGATGACCTTCATGTCATCGTACACGCCGAAGAAGTCGGGCATGTAGCCGATGACGCGGCGGATCTCCTTGGAGCCGGTGTAGATCGAGTAGCCGCAGACGGTGGCCTCGCCCCAGCTCGGGTTGAGCAGGGTGGCGAGGATCCGCATGGTCGTCGTCTTGCCGGCGCCGTTGGGCCCGATGAAGCCGTAGACGTCTCCCTGGTTGAGCGTCAGGTTGAGGCGGTTCAGGGCGTACATCTCGCCGTACATCTTCGTCAGGTCGTTGGTCTCGATCATGGCGGTCCGCCTCGGGTCGGTCGATTCGATCGGTGAGTCAGGGAGATGTTCGTTGGGTTCACGGTCGCGCGAATGTTCAGCCGCCGGCCTTCTTCAACGGCAGGATCACGCGGAGGACGGTCGTCTGCTCAACCCTGGGCTTGTCCGAGGCGTTGCCGACGACCAACTGCGTGCCGGGTGCCTTGATCCGGGCGACCAGCATCGGCCGGCCCAGCAGCAACTGGCCCGTCAGATCCATGTCGTGCAGCACCGAGTTCCCCAGGGCCTGCTCCTGGCCGGTTCGCCGCGACTCGCCCTCATGGAACATGGCGGCGAGGACCACGTCCGCCCGGCCTCGGGCGACGTCGGCCCCAGGATTCGCGGCGGACAGATAGCTGCCGGCGCGGTCGCGAAGCTCGCCGGAGAGGGCGCGATCGCTCTTGAGCCCCACGTTGAGCGTCTGCCCCGGGGCGAGTTCGCCCAGCAGATAGACGCGACGGTCGAAGACGAGGACGGCGTCGCTCAACGGGTACGTCTGGAGGTTCGTGACGGTGCCGCCGACACGGTCGAAACCCACGGGGACCAGGTCGGAGTCGAGGATCTTGGGGGCCGGCCCAAACCAGCGGGCTCCGATCGTCCGGGTGCTCCAGATCGGAATCCGGACGTGGTCCAACCGCTCCCAGGAGTTCATCGGCTCATAGGCGTAGCCCGAACCGGCGAACGAGAACCGGCCGTTTGCGCCTCCCATGCCGCCGAACTGCATCTCCGGCACGCCGAACCAGCTGGTCAGCACCTCGTAGCCCGCGGCGGGGCGGGGGGGTTCGCCGGTGGACTCCTCAGCGAGAGGCTCCACAACGCCCGAGTCGACGGGGGTCGGCAGGAAGGCGAGGTCGTAGTCGCGGTTTTGGGGGCTGAAGAGCGTCGCCCACGACCGCCCCCGCGCCTGGCCCGTCGTCTGGTCGACGTCGACCGCGTCGACCTTGTTCACAAGGAGGTCCGTCCCCTTCAGCCGGTAGGCGGCCAGGTAGGCCAGCAGGCTCACCAGCGAGACGATCAGCGGGAACGTGATCCAGGTCAGCTCCATCCGCTTGAGGACCTTCTTCAGGAAGAAGTAATCCCCGGGGCCGATGGCCAGGATGTAGAGGAAGATCAGGAAGGCGACCAGGCCGAACGAGACCAGCTTGACCTTGGGGAACTGTTCCAGAGCCACCCGCATCTGGCTGGCGACGTCGGTGACGCCCGTGGCGTAGAACCGCGATGCGCCGCCGACCGTGACGTCGGTCGCCTCGTCCTCGAATCGGTTGCGCTTCAGGTCAAGGGCCTGGATCCAGAAGAGGCCGCGGTCAGTCCATTCGGCGAAGACCTGCTCCTCGGAGTCAACGGCGATCAGCGTGATCCGGCCGAACCCGACCGGGCCGCGGACGATGAGCGGCAGACCGGCGATCGACGCCAGAACCTTCCCGCCTCGCTCCTCGACCTGCTCCAGCTTCGCCGCCATATGGGGCGGGCTTCCGGGCGGGGTGATCGGCTTGGTGGAGTTCGCGAAGGTGTCAAAGGCCTCCAGCGACTGAACCCGCTCTCGGCCGGTGAGTTCGGCGGGGAGAACGGGGCCGAGGACCGAATCCTTGACCGCCTGCCAGCTTGCGCCGACGGAAACGATCAGGTGGCCTCCCCGCTTGGTCCACTCGACGAGCGCCTGGCCCTTGGGTCCGGCGAGCATTTCCATCGTGGCGTGGTCGGCGGTGTCCAGCACGACCGCCCGCGCGCCGTCGTAGCCCATCCAGCGCCCCGGCAGGTGGTCCGCGGAGCCGGCGTCGATCGGCGTGATGAAGAGCTCGGAGGTCGTGCGATCGGTCCTCTTGAAGCCGACCACCTCTCGGATGTGGTCGAGCCCCTGGGGTCGCCCTGAGGCCAGGATCCACGGGTCCGTCGCCGGGATCGACGTGGGTTCGGACCGCATCACCTGATCTCTCGATCGAGAGCCGAGCCACTTGCCGTTCTCGTTGTACAGGACGGCCGAGACCTGATTCTCACGGCCGCCGATCCGGACGTAGGCGGCGTAGCTCCGCATTTCTCCCGCGGGGACGTCCACCGGCTGTCGGCTGGCCACCGGCACGCCGTCGTCGTCGCCGGCAGTCACGTCCAGGAACCCCCGGAACGGCGACCCGCCCCCCTTGAGGTCCACCCGGACGAGCGTCCATGCGCCGACCTTGAAGACGTCCGACCCGCCGAAGCCGAGCCGAATGTTCTCCACCTCCACCGGCATCGCCGCGAAGGTCGAGGCGGGGATCGCGCCGAGCATCGCCAACGCGAGCCCGACGGCGAGGAGGAGACGAGGACGTTGCGGCGAGGGGTGGTTCATCATGGGCGTTGCGATGGAAACACAAGGTTGTCAGCGAGGACCAACGCAAGTCCCCTCTCCCGCCGGGAGAGGGTGGCCCGGAGGGCCGGGTGAGGGTCGTCGGACCTGTAAGCAGGCAATGGGTTGCCGAGCCTTCAATTGGCAAGAGTGCTGTTTGGCAGTTTTCGGAGTGTCTTTCGGAGTCGCTAATCGAAGGAAAGCAGGACTACATCGCCCTCCTTTGCCGCCACATCAAAAAAATCCACCAACTGGGGATAGTAGAAAAGCAGAGGCTCCAACTGATCGCTCTCCCACCCTCCTGGCCGTGGGTTCGGATAGACTCCGGCCTTGGTGAATTCAACCGGGTCGAAGCGGGATTTCAGATCATCAATAGTAATCTTCTTGATGGCGCCGGCTACCTCGCGGACTTCGTTCGGCGTGAGGACGCGAACCGAGCCGTAGGTTGAGTTGAACGGGGTCTCGGAGCCGCCCATGACTACGTTGCCCAGCGGTGGAGGAAATGGCTTGATTTCAGAAGGGTCGCCGACATCGCCCGTCAGCAAGGTGTGGAGGGCATGCCACTCTTTTTCTATGCTCAGATATCGGTCGCTAGACATCAGTTCGTCAGAGCAAGCAAACTCAAGATAGGCCTCTTCGACGTCGTACCCGGGAGGCGTGGCATCCTTCATGGTCAGGCTCTGAATCTTCTCCCATTCGGAAGGAGTAATTCGACGATAGCTGGCTTGGATCCCCATCTCGCCCTTCATTTAAGATGTTAGGCCCGTATGCTAGGTCGAGCCCCCCAGCCTACCAGGCTGAATCTTGCAGCTTACTGACTCACCAATCTTCGGGAGAAGGTGATTGTGGGCCGGCTGAGGGTCGCCGCGCTTCGGATCGACTGATTCAGGACCGATATGCTCTCCCCGCTCCCACAACCCTCACCCGCCGCTGCGCGGCTGCCCTCTCCCGGCGGGAGAGGGGGCGGAAGGTCGGATTGGCTCTTGAACGGTCTCCTTCACGGCTTCTCGGCCGGATCGCAGGAGCAGGGAGAGGCGCCGCAGCCGGGACAGCCCGCGCCGTACTTGCGACGGACGGCCGCGGAGAGGTCGACGCCCCGGATGTTGGCCAGGGTGGCTAGCCACGCCAGCACGTCGGCCATCTCCAGCGACAGCTCCTCATGGGTGCCGGACCGCAACGCCGTGGCCAGCTCGCCGAACTCCTCCGCGAGCCAGAGGAACGTCGCCTCCGCCCCGCGAGCGGCGTCCTTTTCGCCGTACATCTCCCGGATCGTCCGCTGCAATCCGCGGAGCGTGGTCACGTCGCCGTCTTCCTGATCCTCGTCCATGACGGCATCTTACCCGATCCCACGACCGTTGTGCGAGGGGTTATCGGTCGCCGCCCGAGGTCTCCCGGCGCGGGAGCGGCGGTAGTCGCCGGGGGTCACGCCCGTCCGCTTCTTGAAGAACGAGCACATGTAGCCGATGTAGTGGAAGCCCGCCTTCCGGGCCACAACGTCCAGCTTCAAATCGGTCTCGGCCAGCAGTTGGCGGAGCCGGTCGAGCTGCACGTCATGGGCTTCCTCCAGGAGCGTGCGCCCCAGCCGCTCCTTGAACCGGCGTTCAAGGGCCCGCCGCGAGAGGCCGACTCGCTCGAACACGAAGTCGAGCCCATGGCCGTCGCACGCATGCAGCCGCAGGAGCCGAAGGGCCTCGGCAACGACCGGATCGTCGATCGCGACGACATCCGTGGAGAGCCGGGGGACGACCCCCAACGGCTCCACGAGGATCGGAGCCTCGCGAGGTCCGCCGGCCATCAGGCGGTCGAGCAGGGCGGCGGCCTCGTAGCCGATCCGGTCCAGGTCCTGGTCGACGCTGGAGAGCGGCGGGTCGGCCAGCTCGCAAAGGGCCACGTCGTCATCCACTCCCAGAACGGCCACCCGCTCCGGGACCGCCAGGTCGATCCGCCGGCAGGCGTCCAGCACCTGAAGGCCGCGGATGTCGTTGCAGGCCAGCACGCCGACAGGCTGGGGCAGCGAAGCCAGCCATCGCGAGACGTCCGCCTGCTCCCGCTCCCAGCTCGGCGCGCCGGCCCGCCTCGGCGGTTCGTAGACCTGGCAGCTCAGGCCAAGCTCTTCCAGGCGGCGACGAAAGGCGTCGCGGCGAAGGTCGCTCCAGCGCGCGCCGGGGCGTCCGCAATAGGCCAGGTGGCGGAACCCACGCTCCTGGAAATGGCGGGCGGCCAGCCGGGCGATCGCGTCGTCGTCGCAGTGAACGGCCGGCAAGTCCGGAGCGACGACCTCGCGGCGCAGCTCGACGACCGGCGCGCCGGTGGCGATCAGGGCCTCAACCATCGCCGCATCGCGGCTTCGCGAGATGATCCCGTCGCCCCGCCAGCGCTTCAACCAGGCGGGGACGCCGTCGGTCGGCCCTCGCTCCTCGATGTAGACCGACCACGGCCCATGGCCGCGAATGTAGCGCCCGACCCCGCGCAGCAGGCCGCGGTCGTACTGCTTGGCCGTCTCGACGATCAAGGCGACGTGCGGAAATGAAGCCATTTTCAGACGCCTCCCGGCGACGCCGCAATTGTAGAACGCTTTGCCGCCATATTGAAGCGCGAGCCGTTCCGACCTGAGGTATGTTCTCCATCGTCGCTTCTCTCTTCAGCCCCAATCTCATGGGGTCGTGCGTTCCAGATCCTCCAATCGACCAGACGCCCCGGGACTCCCGGCGTCGTCGTCCCGTCGCGTCCGTTGAGGCGTGCGGGTCGGGTCGAACACGTCTTCCGCCGAGGAGTCAGGTCATGAGAGGTCGTCGTACCGGTTTCACGCTCATTGAGCTCCTGGTGGTGATTGCGATCATCGCCGTTTTGATCGCCCTGCTGCTCCCCGCCGTGCAGGCGGCCCGCGAGGCGGCCCGGCGGTCGCAGTGCGTCAACAACCTCAAGCAGTTGACGCTGGCGATCATGAATTATGAGAACGTCAACAGCTCACTGCCGCCGAACAGCGGCATGGACCCTCCGGGCCCGGATTTCTCGTTCAAGCCCCGGCTGCTCCCGTTCATGGAGCAGGTCGCCGCGATGAACTGCTACAACCTCTCAATGGGCTCCGGCGACACCAGCAACTGGACGGTCCGGGTGTTCCAGACAGCCTCGTTCATCTGCCCGTCGGACCAGTACCAGCCGAGCGGCACGAGCACTCTCAACGGCATGTCGGCGACGGTCGGCTCGCACTGCTACCCGAACAACATGGGGACCTGGACGGCCTTCAACGGCGGCCAGTTCGACGGACCGGCGTATCAACTGGGCTCCACCCGATCGAAGCTGATCACGCTGGCCTCGATCGTCGACGGCACCTCCGGCACGGTGATCCTCAGCGAGTTCGTCCGGGGGTCGGGATCAGCCGGGCAGGGGCCCGACAAGTCGTGGATCTACCGGGGGACGCTCTCCGCCTCGTCGCCGACGTACACCATCGACGCCCTGGCCGCCGACTGCCAGGCCGCGACCATCCTGGCCGACTACCGCCGGGGGACGGAGTGGCTCCAGCAGAACACCGCCCGAGGCGGCGGCTACAGCCACATCATGACGCCGAACAAGAAGTCCTGCTTCTGGAGCGACGCCGGAGCCAGCAAGTATCAGACGATCATCGGGGCCAGCTCGTCGCACCCCGGCGGCGTCAACTGCTCGTTTCTCGACGGCACGGTCCGGTTCGTCAAGGACTCCATCTCGCCGGTGGTCTGGCGGGCCATCGCCACCTACGCCGGGGGCGAGGTCGTCAGCGCCGACGCCCTTTGAGATCGGAGGCTCCGCCATGCGTCGACGTACTCCGTTTTTCGTCGCGGCGGCTCTGATGGTCGCGACCGTCTCGACCCCGGGCTGCGGCTCCGGGGCCGACGGCCGCGAGGCCGTCGAGCCGATCGAGGCCCAGGGGCTTCGCAACATCGGCAAGATGTACAGCATCGCCGCCGAGAAGCTCTCCCGACCGCCGAACACGATCGACGAAATCCGCAAGGTCGAGAGCGAGGTCCCCGGCGGCTTCTCCGACCTGGGCGAACGCGACGTCGCCATCTACATGGGCGCCAAGCCCGCCGAAGGCCCCGAGGCCGCCGCGACGATTCTCGCCTACGACCGAAATACCCCCCGACAGGGTGGATACGCGTTGATGCTCGACGGTAATGTGAAGATGTTTTCCGTCGACGAGTTCAAGTCCGCCAAGAAAGCCGGGGCCAAGCCCTGGACGGCGCCGTCGGAGAAGTGACCTCGAGATGAGGGGGGATCGGCTGGGCGTTCAGGACGACCGGTGGAATGCGCCCGCCACGCCGGTCATCCCCCTCATCTAACGCCTTCGGCGTCGCTCAATCCGAAACGCCACAACCCTCACCCGGCCCTTCGGGCCACCCTCTCCCGGCGGGAGCGGGGACTGCATCGCACCGGCTCCAAACAGAAGCGAGGCGCGACGGATGACGACCCAGGCGACACCATCGGAGGCATCCGCCCCTTCGTCCTCGTGGGAACTCGACGAGGGGGCGAGGCCAAAGCTGGGCTTCCGCTGGGTCGTCTGCGGGCTGTTGTTCCTCTCGACGACCATCAACTACATCGACCGCTTCACGCTGGGGGTGCTCGCGCCGGAGCTTCAGAAGTCGCTGGGCTGGAGCGACTCGCAGTACGGCGACATCAACGCCTCGTTCTCGCTGGCCTATGCGATCGGCTTCCTCGCGTTCGGCGCGTTCATCGACCGCGTGGGGACGAAGTTCGGATACGCCGTGGCCCTGGCGGCCTGGTCAATCGCTGCGGCGGCGCACGGATTGGCTAGGTCGGCGACGGGGTTCGCGGCGGCCCGGTTCATGCTGGGCCTGGGCGAATCCGGCAACTTCCCCGCCGCGATCAAGGCGACCGCCGAATGGTTCCCGCGTCGGGAGCGGGCCTTCGCCACCGGGCTGTTCAACGCGGGCTCGAACGTCGGGGCCGTGATTGCGCCGTTGGTCGTCCCCTGGCTGGCGCTCACCTGGGGCTGGGAGGCCGCGTTCCTGGCGACCGGTCTGGCGGGGTTGGTCTGGCTGGCCCTTTGGCTTCCCCTGTACGGCCGGCCCGAAGGCTCGCCGTGGGTCTCGAAGAAGGAGTTGGCCTGGATCCGCAGCGATCCTCAGCAGCCCGGCGCGGCGATCCCCTGGCGACGGCTCCTGCCGCATCGCGAGACCTGGGCGGTGGCCGCCGGGAAGTTCCTGACCGACCCGGCCTGGTGGTTCTACCTCTTCTGGTCGGGCAAGTTCCTGGCCGACCGCTTCGGCGTCGACCTGAAGCGGATCGGCCCGCCGCTGGTGGCGATCTACCTGATGGCCGACGTCGGATCGATCGCCGGCGGCTGGCTGTCGTCGCACCTGATCGGCCGGGGATGGTCGGCGAACGCGGCCCGGAAGCTGGCCCTGTCGATCTGCGCCCTCTTCGCGGCCCCCGTTTCGCTGGCCCCGCTGGCGCCCGACATGTGGACGGCCGTGTTGCTGATCGGCCTTGCGGCGGCGGCGCACCAGGGGTTTTCGGCTAACATGTATACGTTGGCCTCCGACCTCTTCCCTCCCCGAGCCGTCGGCTCGGTGATCGGGATCGCCGGCACGGCCGGCGCGGTGGGAGGAATCCTGATGCAGTCGGCGTCGGGTCGAGTTCGGGATTGGACGGGGAGCTACCTGCCGATGTTCGTCGTCGCCGGCTCGATGTACGCGCTGGCGGTCTTGTCGGTCCACTTGTTGACTCCCCGGCTGACGCCGGCGCCGGTCGACAATGGCGAGGAGGCGGCGTAAGCCGACCGCCGGAGGAGCCATGCGAAGGATCCACGAACCTCCCGGCCGGGCCATCGAGGCCGCCCGCGACTCGCTCCAACGCGAGGTCGGCGCGGCGACGGGAACGGTCCGCGTGGTGCGGTCGCCGTATCGGGTCTGCCCGCTCGGCGCCCACGTGGACCACCAACTCGGGCAGGTCACGGCGATGGCCCTCGATCGCTGCCTGGCGCTGGCGTACTCTCCGTCGGGCTCGCGCGAGGTCGTGCTGGAGAGCCTCGACTTCCCCGGCCGCGTTCGCTTCGCCGTCGACGACGTCCCCCCCCAGGCTTCCGGCGATTGGGGCGATTACGCGCGAGGCGCGGCGGCCGTCCTGAAAGTCCACCGGAGGCTGGAGCGAGGGATCATCGCAACGACGTCGGGACCGCTGCACGGCGGGGGCGTCAGCTCCTCAGCCGCGGTCGGGGTCGCCTACCTGCTGGCCCTCGCGGACGCCAACGGCCTGAGCCTGGGCCCCGACGAATTCATCGAGCTGGATCGTCGGATCGAGAACGAATACCTGGGCCTGCGGAACGGAATTCTCGACCAGGCGGGGATCATCCTGTCCCGTCGCGGCCAGTTGACCCGGATCGACTGCCGGACGGGCCGTCGCGAATGGATTCCCGCCCCGGCTGACGCGCCGCCATACCGCCTGCTGCTGGCGTTCTCGGGCATCCGCCGCACCCTGGCGGGGACCGACTACAACCTCCGCGTCGAGGAGTGCACGTCGGCCGCCCGCACGCTGCTGGAAGCCGCCGGCCGACCGAGCGCGAACCCCTTGCTGGGCGAGGTTTCCGCCGACGAGTACGCCGAACACGCCCACCGCCTGACCGGCCCTCCGGCCCGCCGCGCGGCTCACTTCTTCGGCGAAATCGACCGCGTTCGCCAGGGGGTCGACGCCTGGGCTCGCGGCGATCTCGCACAGTTCGGGGCGCTGATGACGGCCTCGGGCGAAAGCTCGATCGTCAACTACGAGTGCGGCCGACCGCCGTTGATCGACCTCTTCCACACGCTGGTGGCCTGCAAGGGGGTCCACGGCGCCCGGTTCAGCGGGGCCGGCTTCCGGGGCTGCTGCGTCGCGCTCGTCGATCCAGAGGCCGTCGACGACGTGGCCCGGCGCGTCTCTCATGAATACACCCGCCGCCATCCGCTCCTCGCCGCCAACGGCTCCATCGCCGTCTGCGAGACGGCCGACGGCGCGGGAATCCTCGACCTCCAGGGTGGAGCCGAACGGCTCACGAGGGCGTCTTGAGCCATCGCGAAAACGGGGCCCCCGCGTCGATCGCGATCGCCGGGGCCTGGGGCTACATCGGCCGCAAGTTCGTCGACGCCGCCCTCGATCGCGGCATGAAGGTCTTCGTATACGACCCCGCGCCGACGCCCGCCGAGGTCGACCCCGGCCGCATCGTGTCCATCGCCGACGAGCGGGCCTTCTACAACCTCGACGCCGACCTCTTCCACCTTGCTGTCCAGCCCGAGCATCGCCGGCTCGACCTGCTGCTGGACCGCCGCGAGCCGCTCTGGATCCTCGACGAGAAGCCGATGGCCCCCCCCGACGATCCCGCTCGCTGCGACGCGATCGTGGAGGCCGTCGACCGCTCCTCGTGCGTCGTCCTCTACGACTTCCCCGAGCTTTACGACGGACTCACCGCGCGCGTCCTCGACCACCTGCGCGGGTTCCGCGACCTGCGGATCGACGAGATCCGCGTCGAGCGCTCGAAGGACCGCGAGGACCCGGCCATCTCCCGGAACTACCGGCGAATGGTCTCGATCCAGTATCAGGAGTCGGTCCACTGCCTGGCCTTCGCCCTCTGGATCCTCGGCCACGCGCGGGGATCAGTCGAGGAAGCCCTGAACGAGGGGGTCAGTCTGGGCGGTCGTGCGGAAGCCTACGTCCCGCCCAACCCCGAGATTTATGCGTATCCCGTGGACGGCCGCTGCGACTTCCGCATGACGGTCGGCGGGACGCAAGTCGTCGGCTGCACCAACTTCCGTCGCGGGGCTCCCTGGATCAAGCGCCGGACGATTCGAGGGATCGGCGACGGCCGCCCGTTCGAAATCGAGGTCTCCTATCTTGAAGGCCGCAAGAGCCTGCGGATCGACGGCGAGAACCAGCCGTGCGACCCCTCGGCCGACTCCTATGCTCAGGTGATTTCCACCTTCGCCCGCTGGGCGTCCACCGCCGACCTCGGCTCGCTTCGCAACGGCCTGTACCCGCACCCGCGATTCACGAGACTGGCCTACCGCCTCTCCTCGGCCCTCTGGCGTAGCTGTCGCGACGACGCCGTCGTTCAGATGCGGACGGCCGACGAGGTCGCGACGTACGACGCCCGCCGCTCGTTCTCCGAAGCCACGCCGCGATTCTAGAACAGAACGCCGCGAGATTGGAGCGCCGGGGGAAAGGCGCTCTGTTATCGTCCCTTCATCAAGTTCTCTCGCCGGCTCCGTCCGGCTCGTTGCGGTCGATCACGTCCCATCTCGAGTTCCCAACGGCTCCGGCGCGGCCTGCGCCGATGGCGTGGCTCCTTCCGCGCCCGGGGTCCGCCACTCGTCATCTCGAAATCCAGGAGTCCAGACATGCGCGGTCGTCGTTGCGCTTTTACGTTGATCGAGCTGCTCGTCGTCATCGCGATCATCGCCGTCCTGATCGCGCTGTTGCTGCCCGCCGTTCAGGCCGCTCGCGAGGCGGCTCGGCGGATCCAATGCACCAACAACCTGAAGCAACTTGCGTTGGCGATCCACAACTACCACGACGTCAACGGCGCCTTCCCCCCCAGCGCCGAGGACAAGATGATCGGCGCCGACGGCCTGACGATCGACTATGGGATGAAGCCCCGGATTCTGGCCTCTCTGGAGCAGGTCCCGTTATACAACTCGATCAACTGGGCTCTTTCCTGGAACAGCCTGACCTACGCCAACCTGACCGTTTACAAGACGACCGTGAACACGTTCCTGTGCCCCTCGGACGGCGTCTTCCCGAACTTCCAGCGGCCGACCGGCACCGTCGTCGCGGCCAACAACTACGCCAACAACATCGGGACCACGCTGTCGTTCAACGGCGGCCGATTCGACGGCCCGGCGTACATGATCGACAACCCGGCCTACGGCGGCGCCGTCAGCATGGCCACGATCATCGACGGCACCTCGAACACCGCCATCTGGAGCGAGTTCCTCAAGGGCCGCGGGACGCTCCTGTCCAAGAGCAGCACCCCGCCGCAGGACGCCCCCACCGGCGTCTGGTACCAACTGACCATCACCGACACCCGTTTCACCCAGCCGGCGGTCGTCGGCAGCGTCGCGCAGACGATCGCCAATCTGAACGCCCTCTGCAAGCGAGAGAACGGCGCGGAGTTCGACGCCGCCGGCCAGAACTGGGCCGACGGCTGGAGCGGCGGCGGCGGACCGTACAGCCACATCATGGCCCCCAATCATGTCTCCTGCGTCTTCCCCACCGACTCCCCCTGCTGCGGTCGAGGGGCCACCGAGTTCCGAACCATGATGGCCGCCAGTTCCAACCATGCGGGCGGCGTGAACATGGCCTTCCTCGACGGCTCCGTGAAGTTCATCAAGAGTACGGTCAACCTCGCCACCTACGCGGCCCTCGGCACCATGGCCGGCGGCGAGGTCATCGGCTCCGACCAGTATTAAGTCGCCCCCTCGGGTGGAGGCAAGTCCGCCTGACAGACCGCCGGCTTTAGATTATTTTGACCGAGCGAGCCAGTCCCCGAATCGCGTCGTCCCGAGCATCGGAGACTCTCCGGGCGTGAGGCTCTGATCATTCAGGACGGCGCCAAAGTAGCGGGCATTGGCGTCGGCAACAACCTCACGAGAGTCGTTGTTCGCGGCCAGGTACCGCCGGACGAATTCGTCCTGCCGGATCGGCTCGGGGCCGGCCAGTTCGACCGTTCGGTTGATCGGCTGCGCGATCGCCACGCGAGCCAGAGCAGCGGCCACGTCGTCCGATGCGATCGGCTGCATGAGGGCCGGCGGCAGGCGGACGACGTCCCCCTCGGCGGCCGATTGCGCGATGCCGCCCACGAACTCGAAGAACTGCGTGGCTCGAACGATCGTGTAGGGAACGCCGCCGGTTTGGATCAGACCTTCCTGGACGACTTTAGCCCGCATGTACCCGCTGCTCGGCAGGCGATCCGCGCCGACGACCGAAAGGGCGACGTGGCGCCCCACTCTAGCGGCCGCTTCAGCGGCGCTCAGGTTGCGGGTCGACGCCTGGAAGAACTCCAGGACCGCCGTATCCTCGAACGACGGCGAGTTGGAGACGTCCACCACCACGTCCGCGTCCGCCATCACCTCGGAAAGCCCTTCGCCGGTGAGGGTGTTCACGCCCGACGAAGGCGAGGCCGAGACGGCCTCGTGGCCTTCACTCTTCAGGATCGACACTAACTTCCTGCCGATCAGCCCGCTCCCGCCGATCACGACGACCTTCACGGCCATTCCCCCTTGTTGTTCGTGTTGTTCGATTCTGATGGCGCACAGAGGCTTCCCCACGCTTGCGAGGCGGGGGTCACTTCTTCGGCTCGGGAATGACGATCTCCTTCACATCACGAGGGTGCAGGACCCACGCCAGCAACCGGGTCTTCGCCTTGCCCGGGTTCCTCGACACGCGATGCAGGCATCCGGCCGGCTCGTAAAACGTATCGCCCGCCTTGAGGATCCTGGTGGGCTGGTCGTCGATGCCCCACTCGTACTCGCCCTCCAGGATGTAGCCGAACCCCGGGCCGGGATGGCGGTGGGAGACGCCCGCCTTCCCGGGCTGGATCGTCACCTCCACCGCCGTTGCCGTCGTCTCCTTGCCGTCGACTTTCTCCACGATGTCCCGCACGGTCAAGGTTTTGACGGACTCGGCCTCGTCATCGTGCATCGCCGCGACCATCCCCACAGCCGTCAGGACGATTCCGACCGCCAGCGCAACTCGGGCCATGATGCTTCCTCGCTTTCCGTTGTCGTAATGACGTCGCCGTGCAGCTTCCCGGCTCTCGACACCAAGGACGTTCGGACCCGTCCGGTTTGTGACCGATGAACGATTTTTCGTCGACCGTCGCAATTGAAGTCGGCGGCGAGGAGACGACGAATGCCGTCAGAACGCAGTCCGGTCCTGGCTCCTCGGGTCGTCGACTGCATCGTGAGGGCGATAGATCCCGCCTTCACGAGCCCGGGCGCGCCAGGGGCGGGCCCGATGGCGGGCGACCTCCCAGCGCGGGGAGTCTTCGTCCAGAGTTTCGACGGCGATTCCGGACGCCGACGCCACCGCCGACGCCTGGATCTCGCCCGTCGGCCCGATGAGACGGCTGGTCAAGGCGCCCGAGGTCTGGGTCGGGATCGACAGGCTGATCCAGAAGCTGTGCGAGGCCGCGTAACCCTGGGCCTGGACGCCGAACATCGGGTCGTCGGCGTAGGCCGAGAACAGGATGCAATCCACTCCGCGCTCCGCGTAGTCCAGGAACAGCTCCGGGAAGTGGACCTCGATGCAAAGGACACAACCGAATTTCCAGCCGCCGACCTCGAACACGCAGGGAGACCGGCCGGGCGCGTGCCAGCCGGTGATCTCGGTATGCGAGCAGAACCGCTTGTCATACCGGGTGACGAGTTCGCCCCGATCGGAGATCACGTAGAGGCTGTTGTGAGGTCGATTCGGCGCCGTAAGCCGGTGGGCCGAGCCGACCACGACCCACAGCTCTAGCTCACGGGCCAGCGCGGCCGTCGCCCGCAGTTCGTCGGCGATCGCCTCCCAGTCGACGAGACCCCAGTCCTTGACCTGGGCCTTCGAGCAGCCGGACATCGCCGCCTCCGGGAAGTGGATCAGCCCGGCACCGGCCGCGCGGGCCTCCACCATCAACCGACGGATTTCTCGCCCGTTGGCCCGGACGTCGGCCGTGATGAGACACTGCGCCGCGGCGACCTTGATCGGCGATTTGCTCACGGGACGGCTCCGGGCCGTGTCATCCCAAATTCGAGGCCCAGTCGTGAACGACGCGGGCCATCTCGACGAAGACGTCCTCCGGGCTCTTGCGCTCGCGCTTGAGAACCTTGTAGCCGTGGTCGGCCGCCTCCAGGACGTGAAGCGTGGCGCGAGGCTTCAGGCGTTCGCAGACGGGTTGCAGCAGATCCATCTCCGCCAGGTCGTCGCGCGTGCCGCTGAGGAAGAGCAGGGGGAGGTCGACGGAGTCCAGATGGTCAGCGCGTTCGGTCCCGGGCTTGCCGGCGGGATGGAGCGGGAACGAGAAGAAGACCAGCCCGCGGACGCCTTCGAGGGGCGATTCGGCGGCGGCCGTCGAGGTCATCCGGCCGCCGAACGAGTGACCGCCCGCCAGCAGGGGGAGCCTGGGCGCGAGCTTCCTCGCCGTCGCGACCGCCGCGCGGATCGTCGCCGTGCAGACGGCCTGGGAATCGCGCCCTTTGCCGTGCTCGGAGTACGGAAAGTTGTACCGCAGGGTCGCCACGCCGACCTCCGCAAGCCGCTCAGCGATCGTTTGCAACGTGGCGTGCCGCATCGTCGTGCTTGCCCCGTGGCCGAGGACGAGGAGATGCGTCGCGCCCTTGGGACGGATCACGAGGGCCGAGACATCGCCCTTCTCGGGCGTGGCCTGGAACTTCAATTCGTCGACGTCGTGGGCCACGTCAGGCGATTCCTTCCCGGTCCAGCGGCTGGGTGAAGCAGAAACAGACGCCGTACGGCTCCCGGGCGAAGAAGACGCGGTACGGGCTGCCGTCGTAGGTCTGCTCGTCGATTACGCCCGGCCCGACGCCGTGCTCGTCGTACTCGCGCCAGAGAGCGTCGACGTCGCTGACGGAGAACCAGCAGCTCGCCTGTTCGGGGTCGTGACCGTTGACGGCCAGGCCGATCGTCACATCGTCGCGCCGCAGTCGGGCCGTCGTCGCATCCTTCGAGACCACCGTAAAGCCGAGGCAGCGCGTGTAGAAGCCGACAGCGGGCTCGACGTGCTTCACCGGCAGCGCATCGACGTCGGTGTCGCCGATCGGCCCAACCGCCTTGAAGACCGCGCGGCCGTTCATGAGGAGGACTCCGTAGACTCCTCGGTCTTCAGTCCCCGACTGACGCGGAAGACGTGGCCGTCGGGATGCCGTACGTGCATCTCGCGGACGCACCAGGGCATATCGGTCGGCGGAAAGGCCACCTCCAGGCCCTCCGCAATGCAGCGGGCGTGAACGGCGTCGACGTCCTCAACCCAGATAGACATCCATACTCCCTTATCCGACTCGTCGTCGCCGTCCTCGGTGAACGTCGGCCGACCCGAGCCGTATCCACGGCCTCCCTGCGCTCCGCGGCAGAGGAAGATCTCGCATTCGCCGGAGCAGACCGCCCCGAACGTCGGCGGATCGCCCCAGTCCCAGCCCTTCGTCCAGCCGAACTTTTCGAACCAGGCGAAGCTCGCCGGCAAGTCCGAGACGTTCAGGATGGGCGTCAGTCCCTTCGCTTGCATGACCACCTCCTTGATTCGGCGAACGTCGTCTCACCCGATTTCGGGTGGATTGAAGCAAGATCGCGGCCCCATGTCAACTGTTGTACAGTCGCCCTCCGCGTTCCCATTAACGATTTCGTACACGAAGATTCCGCTAAGAGTTTTGATGTTTTTGTGTGGGAGCAGCCGAGATCACTCCATAGAATGGCGCTCGCGGGCGATGGGGCCTCATTCAAGTCGAAGGTCGATCATCGCCCATAGAACTGATTATGCTTTCATTTGTCGGCCGTCCCGGCGACGACTGTCCCGTCCCGCCGCCGGAGCACTCCTCTCTTTCGGTCAACTGAGGGCTCATCTCATGTCGCGTCGAAAGGGTTTCACCCTGATCGAGCTGCTGGTCGTCATCGCGATCATCGCAGTCCTGATCGCACTGTTGCTGCCCGCCGTTCAGGCGGCGCGTGAAGCCGCCCGTCGGGCGCAATGCGTCAACAATCTGAAGCAGATATGCCTGGCGGCGCACAACTATCTCTCGGCGACCGACCGGATCCCGTTGGGGGATCACTACCCGGCTGGGACGAATGAGACGGCCGCCTCGAGCGGCATCACGGGCAACGGCGGAGATCGTTACTCGTACGGCTGGACGCTGATGATTCTGCCGTACCTGGAACAAACGCCGGTCTACAACGCCTACAACACGGTCTGTGGGTTTCGCGACCCCGGCGGCGGCGGGCCGAGCATCAACACGACCGTCCTTTACAATCAGTTGGCGTGCTACCTCTGCCCGTCGGACAATGCGACCGGTCGGCCCCAACCGCCGTACGGCGCTCTCAACTACGTGGGGAACGTCGGCGGGCCCGGCGCGCTGCAGACCTTCTCCGGCGTGATCATCAGCCCGTACTGGGGGAACACCACCCAGGCGCCCTCGACCAACTGCATCGGCCTGGCGGCGATCATCGACGGCACCTCGAATACCGCGATGTTCAGCGAGCGGCTCATGGGCGTGACCAACAACCCAACGGTCACCGTGGGCCAGAAGGACTACGCCAAGCGTTCGATCTTCCAGCTTTCAATCGCCGGGACGATCAACGGCAACGACATGACCGGCACGATGAACGTGCTCAACGCTTGCAAGTCGCTGCCGGCTAGCACGACGTCGATCTCCTCTTACCGCAGCGGTCAGATCTGGACGATCGGCCATCCCTGGGCCACGATCTGGAACCGCTATTTCCACTTCGGCCCGCCCAACATGCACTCCTGCGACACCAATCCCTCGACCTTCGCCGGCCTCGGCGGCGGGCAGGGCGTGGTGCCGCCGACCAGCAACCACCCCGGCGGCGTGAACGTCGGCATGTGCGACGGCTCCGTCAAGTTCATCAAGGACTCGGTCTCCAACCAGGCCTGGTGGGCTCTAGGGACCCGCGGCGGCGGCGAGGTCATCAGCGCAGACTCCTTCTGACCAGACTTCGTCCGCGCCCGACGTCGGGCGCGGACGATCCTCTTCCCTCCCCGACATCGATAGGAGCCATCCCTGATGCAACGTCGTCGACTACCGGCGCTCGGCCTGGCCGCAGTGCTGATCGTCCCCTTGCCCCTGGTCCTCGCCGGATGCGGCAACGCCAGCAACATCGAGGTCGGCCTCCCGTCCAACATCGAGCCTCCGAAGGACTTCGACCCGGGCGGGGGCGTCAAGCCCGACATGAAGGGCAAGCGAGCGCCAAGCCCGGTGCCCTGATCGACGCCTCGGCCGCACGAGTTCGCCGGCCCGCGGGTCTCAGTCCCCAAGCCGCCGGCGACCGGCCCACGCCGCGACGGCCGAGCCGAACAGCATCAGCACCACCGACGACGGCTCCGGAACCGACTGGATCACGCCGAAGACGCCGTGAGCCCCACCGCCAGGCCCCGCGGTGAAATAGAGCGAGGCCGAGTCGCCTCCCGAGCCGCCGTTGCCCACGATCAGGCCTCGAAGCCCGTCAATGACCAGCGGTTGACCGCCGGCGCCCGGCAACTGGCCGAGGAAGGCGAACGAGGTCGAGTCGAACACGTTGATCCGACCATCGCCCGAATTGGCCACAAGCAAATCGCCGGCGAACGATCCAAGCGAGGAAGGGGCGATCGCCAATCCCCAGGGCGAGTTCAACGCCCCGCCCGCCCCCACCTCAGCCAGCAGGTTTCCCTGAAGGTCGAACGCGGAGACGATCCCGTGCCCCGCGCCCGGCACGTCGGCCCCGCCGGCGCCTTGCAGCGCATAGGTGACGTAGAGGGTGTCGCCCAGCTTCTGAATGTTGAACGGCGCGTAACCGACCGGGATGTTCGGATCGAGGAACTTTCCGGTCAGGTTGGGCGCACCGATGTCGCCCTTGAGGATGTCGATGCTCCCCGTATGGAAGTTGGCCGAGTACAGATACGCGTGGCCGTTCACGACGGCCGCGGTCGTCCCTGTGTAGTCGTTCGACGTCGACCCGGTTTGCAGGACCTCGGCTGTCGTCCCCAGCGCGCCTCGCCAGCCGGAGATCGTTCCGTCGCGACTGACGAACAGGAAGGCGTCGCCGTTGAATGAGCCTGCGAGCGGCGTGTTGACCTGGCCCGTGACGTTCCCGACGCCGGGGATCGTCACCTCCAACGCCGACTTCGTCGGAACGCCCGTCGTCGGGTTGACGGTGTAGAGGGTTGAGAGGCCCGACCCATTGGCCGACACCCAGAACGGACTGGTGGCGGTCGCCGAGACTCCCCAGGCGTTCTTGAGCTTCGGGTCGACCAGCACAGCCGGGTTGACCGCCGAATCGTCGCTGACGAGATTCTTCGGCACGAAGAAATCGGCCTGGGCCGGCGGAGGCGAGGCCGATAGGACGGCCATGAAACCAACCGTCGCCGAGGCAATGACCCATAGCCGAAGCAAGGCCCGTGCCGACATGGCTCGTCCTCCCGTCCGAGGTCGCGGAGCCGCTTCATGCGCAGGGGCGACCGACGGATCGCCTGCAACGGCTCCGAACGGCTCTCAACCTCATCGCATCAACCAAACAAAGACGTGTATTGACAAACGATATAAGATTCACCTGCTCCACGCCTCGCGTCAAGCGAAAACCAGGTGAATTCACCGACTGGCCGCCGACTCTCTGCTCCAAACACGCCTCACCGCACTTCAGTCGTGCGACGTCTTCGCCGGCGCCAGCAGGTTGGCGTCGCGCGCCAACCGCCAGCGGCCGTCGCGCTTGTGCAGGATGGTGAGACTGTGGCCGGCGCGGACCATCTCCGGCGCCCCTGGGCGGGAGGCCTTGATCCGAAGGCGGGTCGTCATGAAGGCCCAGTCGCCCAGAATCTTCACCTCCAGCACCTCGCTCTCGCCGTCGATCGTCATCCCGCCGGCCGTCATCTCGCGCGAGGCCTCGGCGAAGGCCGTCTTGCCGAAGGGCTCAGCGCCGGGGACCAGGAACACGACGTCCTCTTCCATGAGGTCGAGCACCGTCTCCAGGTCCCCGCGTTTCGTGGCGGCGATCCACGTCGCCGCCACGCCGCGGATTGTTTTCTCGTCGTCGTTCATGCGGGATTTCCTGTTCCTCAGGCTCTCGCGGCCCGGGTGGCCCGCATAGTCAGGCCCCTCGCCGCGGGGAATCGACTCATGAGCGGGCGATAGGCCTGATACATCCGCCTGGCGATATCCAGATGCCCCGTCGCGTTGGGGTGGAACGTTCCCTGGTCGGTCCCTTCCATTTCCTCGGATTCGGTGAGGGTCCGGATCCAGGGGCTGGTGGACGGGTAACCGTGGGTGTTGAAATCGCCGAAGACCTGGGACAGGTAGGTCCACTTGTAGGTCTTCGCCGCAGCCGCGACGGCCGCGTTCAGCGGGGGGATCATTGTCGACGAGGCGAACTCCGCGTTCGCCTTGCTGACGAGCGTGACGTCCAGCGGCCCCAGGATCGCGGCGACGTTCCCGTTCTGGTCGCGGGTCACGTCCGGGTAGGGGGCGATCATCACCTGGCCGGGGTTCAGCGCCTGCACGGCCTTTGCAAGGTTCGCGTACTGTCCGGGGAGTGCCTGGATGTCCGCGTTGTATTGCTGCTGGATCTCGGTCAGGGTCGGGTAGCCGAAGTAGGTGTTCTCGATGAGCTGCTTGACCCGCTCGCTGAACCCGACGTCGTCGGCGCCCACGGTGATCGCCAGCACGTCGATGTGGCGAGTGCCGATGATCGACTTCAACTCGTCGATCTCGGCGGGGAGGATGTGCGACGGATCGCCGATGCTCGGCATCGGTCCCAGGACGCCCTCCGGGATCGTCGCCCCCGAGTTCGCCACCGAGACGAACGTGACCGACTGGTGCGGGTTCGACGCCTCCAGTTGGAGGGCGAACTGCGCAGGGCCGGCGAGCGTCGAGCGATGGGCGTCGGCGTTCTCCTGGTTCATCGCGGCGTCGGGCGAATAGGCCCATTCGGGGTCGAAGAATCCGGGGACGACCGGGTTCCCCTCGCCCGAGGCGTACGAGTCGCCGATCGAGACCACCAGCACGTCCTTCACCAGGATGGTGGTCACGGTGGAGACCGGCCGGCGGGTCCCGGCCAAGCCGGTCGCCGTCAGCTTCACCCGATAGCTTCCCTGTTGAAGGTCGACGTCCGGGTTCTCGCCGGAGACGACCAGGGAGAGCCCGCTGGAACTGGTCACCGTCCAGAGGAACGTGGTCGTCGGCAGGATTCCGGACGACTGCGAGGCGTCGAGCGACACCCCATACCCGTTCGCCGGGTTGGCGTAGTCGTACGTGTTGACCAGGTCAGGCGCGTTGCCGTGCAAGGGGTCGTTGACGAATCGGGGGTCCATCGACCACTGGATCACGGCCGCGGCCAGCAGCGCCCGGACCTCCAACGGCACGTCGGCCGGTTCGGGTCGGAACGATCGCGGACGACGCGGGCGGACGGGCGAGAGGCTCAGCAGCAGCGACATCGACGTGGTCCATCAGTGGTGGCGGGAGGGGATGAGAACTGGTGGGCCAGTCTACATGAGACTGGGGAACCTGGGAAACCAGTAACACCGATTCACACGTCGAATTTGCGCCTATGATTTCCAGAACTTCCACCAGGGCCGCTTCTGTCGCGTTCGATCACGCTCTATGAAAGCGGACAACTCGGCCATGGCGGCGTCCATCGTCCGTTCGTCGACGCCGCGGTCGGGGACGACGCTCGGATACAACTTCATCTTATTGAACTCGGGTTTTCCGTCGGCGGCCTCCATCGCCTGCATGATCGCGTTCGATTCGGCGTTGTACAGGCAGAGCGACCGGAACTGTTCCATGGGCATCGTCTCCCGCAACCGAGCGCCGACGGCCCGCGCGCGGGAGTAGGCGGGGACGCCCATCAGGGGGACGTCGGTCTCGATGCGGCCGTCGCGGCGGGCGCGGATGATCGTCGGCGAGTACTGCAAGCCGTACGGCTCGAAGAGGAGCCGGCCGAAGGCGATCGTCGAGAGCGACTCGACCTCGTGGACGAGGTCGGGATCGAACCCCTGGGCGACCATGTCCTCCATGAGGGGGTCGACGGATTCGTACTTCGAGAAGTCCTCGGCGAAGCGGCGGATGGTCCGGTCCAACTCGGCCTGACGAGCGACCTCGGGAGAGTCGTCCGGGAACGCGAAGACGGCGAACCGCGTGAGGTAGCCGACCTCCGAAACGCGCACGCCGGCCGGCCAGTCGGGGTCGACGTGGGAGACGTCGTGGCCGTCGATCTCCAACTCGCGATTCCAGCCGGCCTTCCCCTTCGCCAGGATCGTCGCCTTGGCCAGATGCACCCGACGCGGGGCCGCGGACTCGGCGGCGAACCGGAACCAGGGTTTCGTATCGTCGAGTCGCGACGTGGCTCGATCGTCCGTGAAGCCACGAGAGATCGCCGGCCCGACGTATGAGCGCAAGCCGGGAGCCAGGCCGTAGTCGCCGGGACAGTATCCCTTCGACGCATCGCCCCCCTTCACGCCCGCCTTGCAGGACGAGCAGACCGGCCTGTCGTCGAGGAACGATCGGATCGGTCCGGCGACGCAGGTGATCCAGATCACGGCCGCCTGCGCCAGCGCCGCCTCGCGGTTCTCCCCCATGCCGACGATGCAGGCGTCGAGCACCTCGTCGTCGTAGTCGTGCAGCGTGGCCAGAATGTGGAGGTGGATCATCCCCGCGCTGCCGATGGAGGGCCCCCCCCTCAGCTCGGCGCGGAGCGTGATGCGGCCGTCGAAAAGCTGCAACGCGTCCCCGTCGAGACGAGTCCAACCCCCGAGATCGCCGCCGTGCTCGACGATGCCGTCCTCGATCTTCTGCAAGAGCTGCTCAACTTCGGACATCGATTCCGATCACTCCCGAAGAGGCCAGGCGGCTGCGACGCGATCCCCCGCCGTTGAAGGTCGTCGCCCTCACGGCATCGCCCGACGCCACGACAGCGCGGCTTCGGACAATCGACGCGCCAGGTCGGGTTCGGCCTCGGCGCGGTTGTAGCGTTCTTCGGGGTCGACGGAGAGGTCGTAGAGTTCGGCGCCGGTGCCGTCGGCGTTGACGAGGAGCTTCCAGTCGCCGTCGAGGGCGGCGACGTTCGGCGAACGGTCCTCGCCCTGGGGATAGGCGAAGGACTTCGCGTTGCGGCCGTACTCCCAGAGGAGGGGTTTGGTGCGCTTGAGCTTCTCGCCGCGGAAAACGGCGGTCACGTCTTCGCCGTCGGGGCGGTAGCCGTCGGGCAGGGGGGCGCCGGCCAGCGAGCAGAGGGTGGGGAACATGTCGACGGCCGATACGACGCTCGCCGTGTTCGTCACGCCGGCCGAGACCAGCCCCGGCCCCCAGGCGATGAACGGCAGTCGCGTCCCCCCTTCGTACAGACTCATCTTGCTGCCGCGCAGGCCGCCCGACCGCCGACGCTCGAAGGTGGGGAGCGGGCCATTGTCGGAGACGAACAGCACGAGCGTCGGCCTCCCCGACTTATCGGCACGGATGGCGTCCATCAGCCGGCCGACCTGCACGTCCACCTCGTCCAGCACGGCGGCGAGCCGTTCGGGCGTCGCGGGCTTCGAGCCGGTGTGGCCGTCGTCGCTGAGGATCTGGTCGTCGGCCGTGGGAACCCAGGGCGTGTGGACGTCGTCGAACCACAGATTGACGAAGCAGGGCTTGTCGGCGTGCTCCTTCATGAACTGGAGCGTCCGGTCGACCATCCACCGCGAGCGCTCCCAGCGCTTGACGGGGTCGCGGGCGGACCAGATCCAGTCGGTGGCGGTGATCTCGGGGGCGGGCTCGGGGCTCTCCCAGGTCCCCAGGCCCAGGTCATAACCGTAGGCGGCGAACTTCGGCGGATTGACCACGTCGCGGCCCCCTCCCAGATGCCACTTGCCCACGTGCGCCGTGGCGTAGCCGGCCGCCTTCAGAGTGCGGGGAAGGCTGGGCGCGGCGGGGTCGAGGAAGTCGGCCTGCTCACAGTTGCGGTTGCCGGCCCGGGTCTGGAGGTAACTGGTAATCCGCCAACGCGCGGGGAACTGCCCCGTCACGAGCCCGCAGCGCGACGGCGAGCAGATCGGCGAGGCCGAGTAATACCGCGTCAGCCGGACCCCTTCGCGGGCCATGCGGTCGATGTTCGGCGTCCTGGTCAGATCGCCCCCGTAGCAGGCGAGGTCGGAATACCCCATGTCGTCCGCATAGACGATCACGATGTTCGGCCTCGTCGCCGGAGCCTCCTCGGCCCCCGACGCCGCCAACATCCCCACGACCATCGCCAGCACGCCCGTCATCGCCATTGCGTCTTCCTTTCCCCGGCCTTGCCACCGACCCTGCGACCCTTCGCGACCATCCCCCGATAGTACCCCCCCTGAAGGCGCTTCGCAGCTTGCAGTCCGGATCATGAAGAATCCGAACGCAGTCCAGGCAGGCTGCGGCGGCTTCGTTCCCATCGACCCGCAACCGAAGCCGATTGACGGAAGCAACTGGCATGCCCCATTTTGGGCGAAGAAAACCCTCTTTCGCAGCGGGTTCGTTCGATCGTTTTCTTGAGAGCAACGCCGCTGCAAAGTCCGGACCATAACGGCCTTCCCCCCTCGCGGCGGGAGAAGCTGACCACGGAGCGGCCAGATGAGGTGGAATCGGCGCCGCGTCGAGAACCAACAACCGGATGCGTATCCGAACCAAGGCCTCGGCGGCTTTGTTCGCACCGACCCCCAACCAAACCCGTCCGACGGAAGTTCCCAGTCGGCCTCGACTTGAGCATCGAAATCGCCGTCGAACAGTGGGTTCGTTTGGACATTTTCGGGCGATCCTTGCTGAACACCACCGACCCCCGCCGGAAGCCATTTCTGGATCGAAGGCTGGAATCGGGTGCCATGGCCACGCTTGCGTGGCCATGCGATCGGCCACGGTCACGCGGCACCCCTCGCCGGTTCATGGCCACGCAAGCGTGGCCATGACACCCAGTTGCGGCTTTCTTCGGTGGTGTTGAGCGAGGAGAGTCCATTTTCGCGCCGTCTTTTCGTGGTTCAGCCCGACGGAAGGTCCGTGAGGGTCCCTCCGTCTGATACCTTACTCACGAATCACCGACTCGATCATCGAGCCCATACAACCGGTCGCCCGGGGCGCGATTCACCGTCCGGCCCGGATCTCCTGGGCCCGCAGGGCGACGGCCGCGGCCTGGAGCAGGGGGGCTTTGACGCCCTGGGATTCGCCGCGACGGAGGAGGTCGGCCAGGATGTGGTCGGCCTCGGTGGGGCCGCCGCGTTCGAGGTCGTCGAGCATGGACGCGGTCAGGGTCGAGTCTGGGTCGGTGAGCCGCTTGCGCGACATCTCCAGGAAGCTTTCGCGAGGGGCCTGGCCGTGGGCCTCGGCGATGCCCCGACATTCCTCGAGCATCGCCCGGCTCAGGTCGGCGCCGCCGGCCTGGACGACGTCGCCGATCGTCGCGCGCGTCAGGCAGGTCACGCCGGCGAGCGTCGCCAGGAAGACCCATTTCTCCCACATGGCGAGGATCACGTCGTCGCTGAGGACGGGCTCGAACTTCACCCCCTCCAGCGCCTTCGAGACCTTCTGAACCGGCCCGGCCTGTTCCGGGCGCCGAGCGCCGAAGACGAGGCGGTGAACGTCGCTGAGATGGACGATCCGGCCGGCGTCGTCCAGGCGAACGGAGATCAGGCAGAAGCCGCCGAGAATCGCCTCGGGGCCGAATCGTGCGTCGAGCGCGTCGAGATGCCGCATCCCGTTGAGCGTCGGCAGGACGAGGGTCCCCGGCCCGACCGCCGGCGCGACGTCGTCCATGACGCCGGGGAGGTCGTAAGCCTTACAGGTCAGGATCACCAGGTCGAACGGCTCGCCGGCCTTCAACTCGTCGGCCGTGACCGCGGGGGGCGCGGCGAGGTCGACGCTTCCCGAGGGGCTGCGAATGGGAAGGCCGTCCGCCTTGAGTTTCGCCGCGCGTCGAGGGCGGACCAGGAACGTCACGTCCCGACCCGCCTCCAGCATCCTTCCCCCGTAATACCCGCCGATCCCGCCCGCGCCGACGACCAGAATTCGCAACGCTCAAACCTCCCTGCGCGGGCCCGGCCGACCCGAACCCGCGACGACCCACCATAACCAATTCGCCGACGTCGAGGCGAGGTCGGGCCGGTGATCTGCTAGAATGGGCCCGCGGCGCTCAACTGCGTGCGGCAGGGCCGAGCCGCAGGGATTCGACGCTCAATCTGGATATCATGACGCACGAAGAACACGCCTCCTCTGACCGCCTCATTCCTCGCCGCGACGTCCTCGGCGCCCTGGCCGCGGCGATGTGGGTCGCCCCCCGCGCGGCCGGGCCGCCGGCCCAACCCTGGGAACTGTTCTCGTTCCAGGCCGACGTCACGCCGCCTGTTGGGCATCCCTGCATGGGGGGCGGCATCGCGGCGGTGAAGTCGGTGGCCGACCCGCTGGAGATCGTGGGAATCGTGCTTCGCGGCGGGACGCTGGATAAGCCCGTCGTCGTCGCGGCCGTCGACTGGTGCGAGATCCGCAACGACGCCTACGACCGCTGGCGCGAGGTCATCGCCCGAGCCGCTGGGACCGACCCGCGCTGCGTCCTCCTCTCGGCCGTCCACCAGCACGACGCCCCCATCGCCGACCTCGAAGCAGAGCGAATTCTGGAGCGCCGCGATTGCGTCGGCCGGGTCTGCAACCTGGCCTTCCATGAGCTGGTGGTCGAGCGCGTGGCGCGGGCCGTCGCGAAGGCCGTGAAGGGGCCGCCGCGGAGGATCACCCACGTCGGCGTCGGCCGCGCGAAGGCCGAGCAACTGGGCGCCAGCCGTCGCTATGTGAAGCCCGACGGAACCATCGTCCACGACCGGATGAGCGCCTCGAAGATCCCCCTGGCTCGTGAGGCCGACGAGGGCCCGATCGACCCATTCGTCACGACCGTCGGGTTCTGGGACGACGACGAGCCCGTCGCCGCGCTCAGCCACTACGCCATCCACCCGATGAGCTACTACGGCAAGGGAGAGGTCTCCGCCGACTTCATCGGCATGGCCCGCCGGGCCCGTCGCAAGGCGATGCCGGGCGTGGCCCAGATCTATCTCTCCGGCTGCAGCGGCGACGTCGTCGCGGGCAAGTACAACGACGGCGACCCCGCCCGCCGTCCCGAGCTGGCCGCCCGTCTGGAAGACGCCATGGCCCGCGCCTGGGAGGCCGCCCGCCCCCAGCCCTTCGAACACGCCGGGCTCCGCATCGAGACCCTGAAGTTCTCCCCGCGCGACGACGTCGGATTCACGGAAGCCGATCTGAACGCGCAACTCGCCGATCACGCCCACCCGTTCAAGCAGTGCCTCGCCGCGATGGGCCTGAGCTGGCGGGCGCGACTCGCCGCCGGCCGACCGATCGACCTCCCCGCGCTGGACCTCGGCCCGACGATCCTCGTCCTCTGCCCGGGGGAGACTTACGTCGCCTACCAGCTCCTCGCCCAGAAGCTCCGCCCCGACAAGACGGTGATCGCCGTCGGCTACGGCGACGCCGCCACCGGCTACATCCCCACCGCCGACCGCATCGCCGAGAAGGACTCCAACCTCCGCGACTGGTGCTGGGTCGCCCCCAACGCCGAAGCCGTGCTGACCAGGGGCCTGAAAGCCGTGCTCAAGCCTTGACGTCCGCATCGATAAACCATTTTTAATAATACCCCGCCGACTCCCGGCTTCGAGGCGACCCCCGTCGACTCGCCGCCGCCGGAAACTTCGGGCAAAACTCGCGTTGCGCGCCGGCGGCGAATTGCCCGCGAATACGATTCGCAGCTTCCGGCTGATCGAGGACCGGCGCGGAATCGGTCCCTCTCGCGTACGGGGCTCGCCGAGGGCGGCACTTGGCCTTGCCGAAGCGTGGCGATGCGATTTTACTCGCCCCGTTCCGCCCCGGGCGGAGGGACTTCTCATCCCACCGGTTCGAGCCATGAACGAAATAGGATCGACATCCTCGGTCGAGAAGGCGTGCCGTCAGACCAACCCTGAGGGGGTCGAGCGGCGATCGGCGATCGGATCGGTCCTCTTGAGGATGATGTGGTTCGGCCTTGTCGCCGGCTGGCTCAACCTGGGGTTGGTGCTGGCCCAGGGCGCCCTCCGACCGCACGTCGCCACCGCGAGGGTGCGGACGAACCTCCATTTCTGGTGGATGATCCCCGCGTCCGACGCGCTGGTCTTCGGCGTCGTCGGGCTGGCGCTCGCGCTGGCGACTCGGCCGTGGCCGAGGCTGGCGCGGTGGACGGCCTGGCGGGCGCCGATCGCGATGCTCTTCCTGGCCTTGCTGCTGGAAGTGGAGGGGCTGTACCAGAGCGCGGCGCTCTTCCTGGCGTGCGGGCTGGCGTTGAGGATCGGGCCCCTGATCGACGGCCAAGCGGAGCGGTTCGGCCGGCTCATCCGGCTGAGCTTCCCGGCGCTGGCGCTGGGCACGGCGGCGTCCGCGTGGCTGATCCACGAGCGGGTCGAATCGGCCGAGGAACGAGCCCTCGCCGCCGCCGCCCCCGCGCGGCCGGGAGCGCCGAACGTGCTGCTGCTCGTGCTGGACACCGTCCGCGCCGAGTGCCTGAGCCTCCACGGGCACGACCGCACGACCACGCCGAACATCGACCGCCTGGCGAGCCGAGGCGTCCTCTTCACCCAGGCCCGCACTACGGCCCCGTGGACCGCCCCGGCGCACGCCAGCCTCATGACCGGCCGCTGGCCGCATGAGCTCTCGGTCGCTCCCGGCGAGCCGCTCGATGCGAGCTTCCCGACGCTGGCCGAGGTCCTGGGGCGCGAGGGATACGCCACGGCCGGGTTCATTGGCAACATCTACTGCTGCAACGGCCTCTATGGCATCGGTCGCGGGTTCGCCCGCTACGAGGACGCCTACGAGAATCAGGCCCCCTCGTTCCTGGAAACCCTCTACAGCTCCGGGCTGGGCCGGCGGGTCCTCCAGACGATGGGACATCCAATGGACCCCACCGACGAGGCCGCGCTGCCGCGCAAGACGGCCGAGATGCTCAATCGCGACATGCTCGGCTGGCTCGATCAGCGTCCCGCCGACCGGCCGTTCTTCGCCTTCATCAATTACTACGACGCCCACCGGCCGTACCGATTTTACACCCCTCCGGAGTCGCGCTTCGGCAAGGCGGCTCTGTCGCCCGCCGACCAGGAAGCGCTCGAACGGACTTGCTTTGAGGCGATCGCCGGCCGGCCCGGGGATTCCGGCCTCACGCCCGAGCAGGCCGGGCAGGAGCTCACGCAGTTCTATCACGACGCGTACGACACCTGCATCGCCTACATCGACCAGCAGCTCGGCCTCCTCTTCGACGAGATGGAGCGAAAGGGCCTGCTGGAGAACACGCTGATCGTCGTGACGTCCGACCACGGCGAGGAGATCGGCGAGCGCGGGCGGCTCGTCCACGGCGCGAGCGTCTACAGCACGGAGGCCCACGTCCCCCTCGTGGTCGTCCCGCCGTCCCGTTGGTCAGGGCCGCAGGTCGTGGCCGAACCGGTGAGCCTCCGTGACGTCCCCGCGACGATCGCCCAGTGGACCGGCCTGGGCGCGAGCAGCCCGTTCCCGGGACATCCTCTCACCCAGCTTGCGGCGAACGACCAGGATCGACCGGCGACGAGGTCCCCCGTCCTCTGCGAGTTGGAGCACATCATCGCCTTCCCCCTGGACGAACCGGTCCCTCCCCCCTTCGGCCCGGCCCGCTCCCTCGTGGCGAGAGACCGGATCTACATCCGCCGGCCGGAAGGGTCCGAGGAGCTATACGACCTCCGGTTCGACCCCATGGAGATCGTCGACCTGGCCAAGGACCCAGGCTCCGCCCCGACCATCGAGCAGTTCCGCCAGGAACTGGACCAGCTCCGCCGCGACGAGGCCGTCTTGCCCACGAGCCTGGAGGCCCTGCCCAAGCCCTGAGCCGAGTCCACCATGGCCTTCCCCCCTCGCGAGGAAAGGTGGCCGCGAAACGGCCGGATGAGGAGGGATCGGCGTCGCCCCGGGAGCCGATCGCCGAATGCGCAACCGACGCCGAGCTTTCCGCTCATCGAATCGCGAAGCGGCCGGTGGGGCACCGTGACCAATTGCCGAGGGATAGGGATAATGCTGGAGCGCGGAGTTAGGCGTCCACTTCGGTTGCCAGCATCCAACCGATGAGTCGATCGATCATCTCGAAGTCGAAATCATCTCCTCGGCGGCGGTGTTGCTCTGGATCGTCGTTGACGATGAGCGGACCAACATCGAGGCCGCCATCATGCTCGCGAATCGGTAGTCGATAAACATGGTAGCCAGTCCAACTCCGATAGAAGTCGAGCGAATGAGAACGGAGTATGCCGACCCACTTATCCTCCATCCGTTGAGGGATGAGGCCGCGCCTGAGCAGTTGCACCTCAGCTTCCGTGAAAGAGCGACTGAAAGGGAGTTCTACTCGAGGCAGGGGCATCGGCTTGCTGCGACGATCCCAGGGCTCCATTTTGAGACTCATCGGGAAACGCCTAGCAAGTGATTATGCCAACGAGCGTGCTTACGCCCTCGAACGCTTGCGTCAAGGCATTATATCTTAAGGCGTCCTCGCCACATGGAACAGACCAAAGTCGAATAGGGTGGGCATCGCCCACCGACCGATCTCTTGGCCTGGCAAAAAGATAAGCCGGCGGGCGATGCCCACCCTGCCAGGCTTCGATCCATCTCGAACCGACGACTGAAGACTACATATAATCATAGTAGTCTGCGATATCGGGCTCCTTGGAATCGTCGAAGCCGGCCTCGCGCAATTCCTCGGACGTGACGATCCGATCGCATTCACCGAACATCGCCCGGAACAGCGCATAAAGGATCTCGCGATGCGCTGCCTCGCTTGCCTGGTTTGCCTCGACGATCATCCGACTGGCCTCGTACACGATTGGGCCAACCTCGCCGCTTTCGTCCAGCTTCTTGTGGAGCAGGCCCGCCTCGAGGTACCCGGCCCAAGGATTGGTGACCTGCAGCAGGGAACCGATGGTGTTTTGGAAGAGGCCCCACAGAACTCTTTGTCTTTGATTGAAGGAAAGCCCTTCGCTCGACAGACGAATCCCGAAGTGCCGCTGGACAGCTTCAAGGAGGGAGGTGTAGTAGTTCGTGAAGTCGGAGTGAACGAAGTCCTTCCGCTGAGAATAGAGGCATGCCTCAATCAGCACGCGATAATCGTAGGGGCGATCCAGGCGAGCGACGTGATAGCCCATCGATGCCTCCGGACCGAGCGAGCAAGTCGACAGGGCTGGTTGTTCCAGCCTCGTAGGGTCCGCTGTGCGGACCTTGTTCGCAATAAAGCCCATTCCACCCGGCACGTACACCCAGCGGTAGATCGCGAAACCCGACCTTCCGGATCGGTCCGCACAACGGACCCTACTACGCTTCTACGCTTCGCTTTACGAGGCTTTATTCCATAAACTGACCACACCAAAGGAATTTCGCAAGGTCTTTCCATGTGGGGGTTTCTATAATCGTCCCGTCTTGTCGGGGATCAAAATGAGAGCATCCACCTTCGATGAACAGAGAGATGCAGTTATTGGTCCATCCCTCGGCACCGCCCCACTGGTAGATCTCTGGGTTCGCGGCCTCGATGTCTTCCACGCGGCGACGTTCCTCGGCGAAGGCATAGGCGAAGGTGAGGAACGTGTCGAGATCATGCACCTGGTCGAGGAGTTCAAGGATAGTCTTGTCTGACATTGAATCGATCTCTTCCCTCATCGATTGAATCGAGACCTTGAGAAGTGAGGCGAGCGGTATAACACGGTCGGGGCAAGAGCCGTTAACCCGAGAAGGGTAAGTGTCGTTTATTGAGCGGCTGGCGATCAACGCTCACTTCGCAAACTCCGCATTCGGATGCGTCGTGTAGAAGTGCAGCCCGCGGCGCGAGTCGTTGAAGCGATAGAAGGGGACGGCGCCGTCGGCGGCGGCGGGCAGGACGTGGAAGGCGACGCCTTCCGATTGGAAGAGCCTCGGGCGGACGTGTTCGGCGGGGGCGTCGGTGGTGTAGAGGTGGTCGATCCGGCCGCGGAGCAGTTCGACGGGTTGCCCGGTCGCGGGGACGTAGCAGGCGACGCCTTCCGAGGTGAATGCGCCGGGGGCGTCGATCGTCGGCGAGAGCGTGTAGCGGTGGCCGCCGGTTCGGACGTTGAGCCAGCGATGCAGGGGGACGGTCCCTGGGCGAGGCTCGGCGTAGACGTACCCCAGGATCCCCTGACGGTCGAGCCGCGTCAGGTCGAACTTCAGGACGACGAAATCGGGCGCGTAGTCGATGCCGCAGAGGACGCCGTAGTCCTTGAACTGCGCAGCGCGTTTGATGATCTCGGCGTTGATCTTGGCGTTGACCGACTCCGCCTTGCCGTCGACGACCTGGGTGGCGATGGCGTCGAACTGCTTCCCCAGCAGTCGGGCCAGCAATCCGGCGACGCCTTCCAACTCGGTCCGCTTCACCTCGTCGACGTCCACGCGGAACCTCGGCGAGCCGTCGAGACCGGCCTCGGCGTTGACGCTGGCCTTGATCTCGAACCGAAACTTCCGCCAGCCCTCGACGTGGTCCTTCGAACGCGCGGCATGCTCGGAGATCGGCCCTGCAGCCGGCGGTTTGTACTCGCCCTCGACGGTGAACGCCGCCAGCAGCTTCCGCATCTTGGGGTCGATCCCGACCAGCCGATACGAATGCACCGACCCCTTGTACTTCCCCGCCTGGTCGAACGGGCTAGGAGGCAGCTTCTCCACCACGCCGGCGATGTAGCCCTTCTCTAGCTTGATCTCCGTGGCGGCGTGCAGCGGGACTGCAACCGCCAGGACGATCGCGAAACCGAGGCAGGGCCTGAGAAGGTGACGCCGCATGATCGCCCGATCCCTGGGATTCCGATGGGTCCCGATCCATTGGCGCGAGGTTTTACCATCAACACCCCGCCGGGGCCAGGCGAAACGCCTCGGAGCAACCCTCGACCTTACGCTCTCCAAACACGTCGGGACTGGAGGGAAGCACGATCAGTACCCATCGGAGGCGACGATCTCGCCGCCGGCCTTGCTCCCCAGGGACCACCACGTCATCGGGTTGACGGAGTCCTTGATGAACCGCACACTGCCGTCGGCGAGCAGGGTGTTGACGCCGCCGGTATGGTGGCTTCGCATCGCGAACATCCCATTGGCGCCGGTAAGCGAGCCGCAATCAGGCACCGTGGAATTCGGGGTCGACAACATCGTGTTGAGCGGGCCCGAAACCGTCCGCCCCGAGGCCCAGTACAACCCGGCGGTGTCATTGACGACAATGTCTCCGGCTTTCACCGCGGCGATGCACAGGCGGACGTACTGGGCGAGATAGCCCTGGCCCGGCTCGCCGGGCACCGTTTGCTCGTTCCCGGTCCCCACCGCGAAGCCATCCTGGACGGAGGTCCCAGAAGGCCAGGCGAGCTTGGGATAACGTTCGGCGCCGTTGACCCTGGGGACGTCGAAGTCGCCGGTGAGGATCTCGCTGAACGCGACCGTGTTGCTCGTCCCATCGGTCACGCTGTTCATGCCGTAAGCCCTCAAAACGGCGAACATCCCCACTCCCACGCCGCCGCCGGGATCGCCGTCGTGGCGGAACTGCGGGCCCAGACTGGCGGCGTAGTTGGTGGGCTTGCCCGTCGCGATCGTCACCGGCGAGTCCGACGGACAAAGATAAAGGGTCACCGACGTGTTAATGACCGTCAAGTTGATCCTGAAGAGGTCCGGGGTCGAGCCATAGACCGCCCCGATGCTGAAGTTGAATGCGTTGGAGAGCGCCTGCTGCTCCACATTGGCGAGCAGATAGACGAGCACGCTGGGCCCGTTCAGGACGTTTCGGTCCGGGCCTCCAGGAAGCCCCGCCCCCATCGGGAAGGCGTCGTTTGCGGAATGATAATTGTGCAGGCCCAGGCCGATCTGCTTGAGGTTGTTCACGCACTGGAGTCGTCTGGCGGCCGCGCGCGCCGCCTGGACGGCGGGCAGCAGCAGAGCGATCAGCACGGCGATGATCGCAATCACCACCAGAAGTTCGATGAGCGTGAACGCCCGGCGGCGAGACCTGCGGGAGGGGTAAGGCACTGGCAGCGCTCCACGAAAGAGAGAACGCGCGGATGCGGTCCCGAAAGGACCACCGCCCACGAACGTGGGATCGACCGTATGAAGAGGGAGAGGTCGAGAATAGAGCCGCATCCAAGCAGGCACAACAAGAATCTTTGACGACACTCCAAATCGTTTCGCAATACCCAGGAGCAGGCTGTTCGACGCCGACGAAACGGCGATGGCCTGCGCGACTCTGGTATTGCTCGATCAAACGCCCAGGTCGGATGGCGCCAACCCGCGATCAGAGCACCATCTCCGCTCGGACGACTCCTTCCTCCAGGTCGCGAGTCGTCTTGAAGCCGACCTTCTCGCTGACGCGGAGCATCTCCACATTCTCGGGGAGGATCTCGCCGCGGACGACGGCGACGCGCTCGTCGCGGCCGACTTGCAGGATTCGGCGCAGGAGTTCGCTCCCCAGGCCGCGGCCCTGAAAGTCGTCGCTGACGATCAGGGCGAACTCGGCCTCATCGGTGCCTTGAATCTTGCTGAGGCGGCTGACCCCTCGGATCTTGCGCTCGCCGGTGTCGGGGTCTCGCGACTCGGCCACCAGGGCCATCTCGCGGTCGTAGTCGATGAAGCAGATGCGCGTCAGGCGCTCGTGGGCGATCCGCGTGCTGTACTTCATCGCGTGAAAATATCGCAGCGCGACGCTCCGTTCCGAGAGCGTGGCGTGGAACTTCACCAGGAGCGGCTCATCCTCGGGGCGGATTGGGCGGATCGTCAAACGCTCACCCTTCTTGGAGGTCCACGGGAACGTGTACTGCGAGGGGTACGGCCGGATCGCCGCGCGGGGGAGGTCCGAGGCGTGAACGAGCGGGCTGTGGACGATGATGCGGGCGTCCAGGACGATCAGGCGGTCGGGCGACGCGAACAGCGGGTTGACGTCGATCTCCTTGATCCACGGCTGCTCCACCACAAGGTCGCTGAACCGCACCAGCAACTGCTCCAGGGCCTTCATGTCCACGGACGCCTGGCCGCGGATCCCCTTCAGGGCCGTGTAGATCCGCGTCTGCTCCATCATCCGGCGCGCGAGCGTCGTGTTGAGCGGCGGCAGGCCGAGCGCCCGGTCGCCCAGGACCTCGACGTGTCGGCCGCCGGCTCCGAAGAGGAGGACGGGGCCGAACTCGGGGTCGAGGCTGCTCCCCAGCAGGACCTCCACGCCGGCCTCGGGTTGGATCATCGGCTGGACGCCCACGCCCTGGAAGTGCTCGGGCCCGGCCGAGGCGGTGACGGCGCGCTCGATCGAGTGGAACGCCCCCCGGACGGCGTCGGTGTCGTAGAGGTTCAGGCGGACGCCGCCGACGTCGCTTTTGTGGGTGATCGTCGTCGAGTTCAACTTCACGGCCACCGGCCAGCCGAACTTCGACGCCGCGTCGACCGCCTCGTCGGCCGTCTGCACGACCGTCGTGGGGACGGTCGGCACGTCGTAGAGGGCCAGCACCGTCTTGGATTCGGCCTCGGTCAGGATCGTCCGGCCCTCGGCACGAACGGCGCCCAGCAGGGCCTCCACGCGATCGCGCGGCGAGCCGACGGAAGGGTCGCCCGGCGGCATCGTCGGCGTTTCATAGAGGCCTTGCAGGTTATAACTCGACCGCCACATCAGGGCGAAGACGCGGGCGGCGGCGTCGGGGTGGGGGTACGTTGGAACGCCCGCCTCGGTGAGCGCGGCGGTCCCTTCCTCGACCGATTCGCCCCCCATCCACGAGGCCAGCACCGGCTTGCCCAGCACCTTGGCGTGCCGCTTCAGCCGGCCGGCGACGGCCGTGGGGTCGGTGGCGGTCTGGGGGGTGAGGATCGTCAGCAGACCGTCGACGCCGTCGTCGGCGGCAAGGACTTCCACGGCCTTGCCGAACCGCTCCGGGTCGGCGTCGCCCAGGACGTCCACCGGGTTGCCGTGGCTCCAGCCCTCGGGCAGCGCCGCGTCGAGGATCTTCAGCGAATCAGGGGTGAAATCGGCGAGCGTCCCGCCGTGCTCCACCAACGAGTCGACGGCCAGCACGCCGGGGCCGCCGGCGTTGGTGACGATCGCCAGGCGGGGGCCTCGCGGACGGGGCTGCTTGGAGAGGACGTCGGCCATGTCGAAGACGTCGGCGATCGAGTCGACCCGCAGGACGCCGACGCGGCGGAAGGCGGCCTCCAGCACGGAGTCGCCGCCGACGAGGGCCCCGGTGTGCGTCGCCGCCGCGGCGCGGGCGGCGGCCGAGCGCCCGGCCTTCAGGACGATGATCGGCTTGGTCAGCGCGACCTCGCGCGAGGCCGACAGGAACGCCCGGGCGTCGCCGATCGACTCCATGTAGAGGACGATGCTCTTGGTCTTGGGGTCGTCGCCGAGGTAGTCGATCAGGTCGCCCCAGCCGACGTCGAGCATCGAGCCGACCGAGATGAACGCGCTGAAGCCGACGTTCTCCTTGCGGCTCCAGTCGAGCACGGCCATGTCGAGAGCGCCGCTCTGGCTGATGTAGCCGACGCTCCCCGGCCGCGCCGGACTGTGGGCGAAGGTCGCGTTCATGCCGCTGTGGGGCCGCATCACCCCCATGCAGTTCGGCCCGACGACCCGCATCCGCCCCCTGCGTGCCCGCTCCAGGATCTCATGCTCCAGCCGGACGCCCTCCGGCCCGGCCTCGCGGAAACCGGCGGAGATCACCACGGCCCCGCGCACGCCGGCCTCGACGCATTCCGAGATCACCCCGGGGACCGTCGCCGCGGGGGTCACGACGACCGCCAGGTCGACCGGGTCCGGCACCGAGGCCACGTCCTTGTAAGCCTTGATCCCCAGCACGTTCCGCCGCGTGGGGTTGATCGGGAAGACGGTCGCGCCGAAGGGGTTGCTGATCAGGTTCCAGAGCACCGCCCGCCCCGGGCTCCCCGCCTTCTCCGTCGCCCCGATCACCGCCACCGTCCGAGGCGCGAAGATCGCATCCAACGGCCGATCCCCGGCCGCCTCTCCCGTGATCCTTCCCTTGGACAGCCGATGCATGACGAACCCTCCCGGCGGAGCGTCTCACCACGCCCGCCGGGAGTCTATGCTAAACCGAGGGAGCCGCGAACCCCAGGGATCAGGGCTTCGGCGGGCCAGCGACCAGGGCCTCGGGGTCGTCGAGGACGAGGTAGTGGCCGTGGTCGGCGGTGACGATCAGGACCGACTCGTCCCAGTTCGAGTGGGCTTCGACCCAGGCGATGATGGTCCGGACGGCCTCCTCGCCGCTGAAGACGGCGCCGACGGCGTTGTCGAGGTTGTTGTCGTGCAGAGCCCAGTCGACGTCCCCCGCCTCGACGAAGAGGGCGAAGGGGGTCTTGCGGGCGGCCAGGACGGCGAGGGCGGCTTCGGTCATCCCGGACAGCGTCGGGTTCATGCGGAGGTCCTCGGCGGAATAGGACTCGGCCTTTCCGGAGGCTCCGGCGACGGGGCGGAAATCGCCGTCGGCCGTCCGAAAGGGGAGGTGCCCCTGCGTGGACGACCCGAACAGGCCGAAGAGACGTTTCCCCTCGCCCGCCGCGCGATCGGCGGCCGAGCGGAGGGCCGACGGCCCCTCGACGCCGGGCGTCGACCGGACGACCACGTACGGACCGCCGCGGCGAGCGTCGATCGCGGCCAGGTCGTCGTCCGACAGGTAGCCCCCCTTCGCGGCGTTGAGCCCGTGGTGGGAGACGTCGCGGTGGTTGATCGCGTGGCCTTCGCCACAGCCAATCACCACATCAAGCCCCGGCAGGCGAGGCCCCTTGCCGGTCTCCTGGACGATCGAGGGGAGCCCGAGCATCTCGCGGCCGAGATCCTGGCAGTCGCCCCGGCTGACGTTGTGGGCGTAGGTCGCGGCAGGTGAAGCGTCGTCGAAGACCACGCTGCTCGCGATCCCGACGGCCCAGCCCTTCGCCTGCAACTCGTTGAAAAGCGTCGGCGCGAACCGGCCGTCCTCGGCGACGTTGATCGACGTGTTGTAGGACTTCACCCCGGTGGAGAACTCGCCCGCGCTGGGGGCGCTGTCGGTGTAGGCGTGGAGGACGCGGCCGACCTTCGCCACGCCATCGCGGTCGGTTTCGCTGGCCGATTGGCCCTTCAGGTAACCCCGCGCCTGAGCGAAAAGGGGGCCGGGCGTCCACGGGGTCGGCCCGGCGATCATCGGGTCATAACCGCCGCCGAGCGTCCCTGGAGCCAGGGCCACCGTTTGACGGTCGACGTCGACGACCGTCTTGTCGTGCGTTGGAGCCGTCACGACGAAGCCGAACCGAGCGGTGCCGGCAGCGTCGTAGTCCTGGAAGACCAGGCCGGTCCCCTTGCCCTCGGAGTAGCCGACGCGGCCGGCCTTGACGATCGCCGCGGCGCGCGTCGTATCCCAGTCGAGGCCGTCGAACCAGACCGTGAAGATGTATTTGGCTCCGCGAGCGGCGGCGTTCTTCTGCACCCGGTAGAGGTCGCTCTGGTCGGCGTAGACGGCGTCGGGATTCACGGTGTTCGGGGGCAGGACGCCGAAGAGAGAGCGGACCCCTTCCTCGGTTCGGTAGCGGCTGTTCTCGCCCGTGACCGCGCCGAGGTCAGCCTTGCTCCCGAACGTGTAGACGGGGATCAGCCGGTTCGTGTGGCTGCCGTGGTTAGTGAAGACGTCGTTGGGCGCCTGCGAGCCGAAGTGGTAGGGCCGCGGGAGCCTCTGATCCCTGGTCGCGACGGCCCGTTCCTGGAGTTCGCGGAGGCGGTCGTCGCCGCGGGCGAGGGCCGCCGAGGCGATCAGAACGAGCGGCAAAACCCGATATAAAGCGGCGGACATAAATCTCTCCTGTCCAGCCGAGGCCGGGAGAGGCCGGCCCCGGCGCGACGGGTCAGTACGAATCGGCGCTGATGATCTCGCCCTTGGAGCGAGAGCCCAGGGCCCACCATGTGGGACGGGAGATCGAATCCTTGATGAATCGGACCGAGCCGTCGACGAGCAGGGTGTTCACGCCGCCGGAGTGCATGCTGCTGGCGGGCAGCGAAATCGCGCCGTTGTCGCTCTGGCTGGGGTTCCCCTGGGGTCGGCAGAGGCCCATCTTGTCGTTGGGCGACTGGCCCATGTTGAAGAGGCAGCCCTCGGAGACCGACGCCCAGCGATAACCGCGGTGGCTGGTGATCTTGACCGAGGCCGGGTTCGACCACTCGGCCCGGCAGGCGTCGACGCCGGCCTGGAAGTTGGCCATGTCGGTCGCGGGGCCGGCGAAGTCGTCGACGTACTGGCTGGCGACGACGGTCCCCGTGACGACGCCGTTGCCGCGATACTTGCTGCCGGGCGACGACGTCCCGACGCCGCGGTTGGTCTCATTCCCCTTGTTGTCGCCGACGAGGGCCTCGGAGAAGAGGACCGTGTTGGAAGTGCCGTCCATCGCGTCGCGGATGCCGTAGCTGATCCAGACGGCGAACATGCCGGTGCTGCCGTTGCCGTCGGCGTTCTGCAGGTTGCCGTTGCCGTTGCTCGGGCCCGTCGGCCATTCGCTGGTGGTCCCGGAGCAGACGTGGTAGCTGTTGATGTTCTGCGTGCCCACGTAGGGGTCGCTCGGGCACATGAACGCGCGGACGACCGAAGCCACGACCGTGGAGTTCATCGGCTGGGAGACGGCGTCGTGGATCTCCTCGGCGAAGTTGAAGTTGATGGCGTTGTACAGCGCCTGCTGCTCGACGAAGGGGAGGGCGGTGGCCAGGGCGCTCCAGCCTCGCCAGTCGGCGTAGCCGGGGCAGGCCGTCGGCGGGTCGGAATTGCAGTTCTTCGACGCCCCCATGGGGAACGTCTCGTTCGAGGAGTGGTAGTTGTGCATCGCCAACCCGATCTGCTTCAGGTTGTTGGTGCACTGGATCCGGCGGGCGGCCTCGCGCGCCGCCTGCACGGCGGGGAGCAGCAAGGCGATCAACACGGCGATGATCGCGATAACGACGAGCAGTTCGATCAGCGTAAATCCGGGTCTGCGCTTCATGGAGTTCTCAGGGCTGGTGGATCGATTCCAAGGGCCATACGGCGGGCCGACGCGGCCCGTCCCGCGCCGCGCCAAGGTCAGCGTCGGCGGCCCCTGGACGTCTTCGCCTTCGACTTCAGGAGGGCTTCGGTCGTTTCCTCAGGGGCGAGCGGCTCCGGGTCCTTGACCATCGGCGTCCCTCCCCCGGCGTCCGCGCCGCAGCCCGAAACGAGGCCGGCGAGGCCCACGACGATCGCCGCGGACCACACCCGCAAGGCGGTCCGCCGGGTCGAGATCGAACTTTCACTTCCCGTCGAGTTCATGGACAGCGCTCGCTTAAGGAACGATCCGGAAGCGGACGGCCGCCGTCGGCCGTCCCCGAGGGGCGGCAGTCTCCGCCTGTTTGACCGAGTATCCGACTCGACGTGCGTAATCAGCGAAGGCCGAAAGAAACGTTAATGAACGACTTGTCATTCCTCTCTCGATTCCATCACGGCGTCGATCTTCGACCTCCCCGCCATATCCGACCCCGCGACCCGAGTCCGGCCCAAAGAAGCATTCCAGACAATCCCCATAGGATTCGTCTTGCATCGCCGACGAAGAGCCGATAGATTCCCTTGTCGAGTCGATCGATCGACTTGGTCTTCAAACCGGTTTCAGCCTGGAAACCGATCACGGCGAGGCGACGGGCGAGCTGTTCTCGATATTCCCTACCGAATAAGTCAACACGACTCCGACCGCCGACCGAAACTGGTTGCGGCACGTCGGAGGAGCAGGGGGCGTCGGCGGGGGGTCGTGAGGGCCGGGCTCGCGGGGCAAGGAGGGGGCGATGGGGTTCCGAACGGGGAACGGCTGGGCGGGTTTTCGCGGGTCGGCGGTGCTGGCGGCGGTGCTGCTGGGATCGACCGGGTGTAGCGACGACGCGACCGGGTTGAAGGTCCCCGCGTTCCCGGTGAGGGGAAAGGTGACTTTCGAGGGCCAGCCGGCGGCGGGGGCGTTCGTGGTCTTCCACCCCAAGACGGCGGTCAAGCCCGGCGAAGAAGTCCTGAAGCCCCGGGCGACGGTCAAGCCCGACGGCGAGTTCACACTCTCGACGGCTTCCGACGGCGACGGAGCGCCGGCCGGCGAGTACGACGTGACCGTCCAGTGGACGAAGCCCGTCAAGCAGGGAGCGGACCTCGTGGCCGGCCCGAACGTCATCCCCAAGGCCTACGCCGAACCCGCCACCACGCCGCTCCACGTCACGGTCCGCGACTCGGACAACGCGCTGGAGCCGTTCGCGATCACGAAGAAATAGGGTCGAGACGACGCCATCGTCTCCCATCACGTCTTGATTCCATACACATCGCCCAAGGATCGAAACGAGGGTAATTAGGATGAACGAGTCCCGCCGCTCCCATAAGGGATTCACGCTGATCGAATTGCTCGTGGTCATCGCCATCATCGCCGTGTTGATCTCGCTGCTGCTCCCCGCCGTGCAGGCGGCTCGCGAGGCCGCCCGCAGGGCCCAGTGCGTCAACAACCTGAAGCAGGTGGGGATCGCCTTCCACAACTTCCACGACGTCAACGGCAACGTGCCTTACAGCCTGCGTCCCTCGGGCCTGACGACCGCGCCGCGAGTCGCGGCGATCCTGACGATGCTCAACTTCATGGAGCAGACGCAGATCTACAACGCGGTCAACATCGGGATCACCTGGGGCGATCCGACGAACTGGACGGCCGTGAAGACGCGGGTCGCCACCCTGATCTGCCCTTCCTCCCCGGCCGACCCGAGCCGGCTCGACGGCATCCCGGAAGTCCAGCCCTACTCGCCGAGTTGGACGGCGACGATCGCCGCGATCACCGACTACTCGCCGATCGTCGGCCTGGACTCGCGGCTGAGCGCCTACGGGCTGTTCCCGGCGACCTCGACGCCGCCGGAGTCGCTGATCGTCAAGAACAAGGCGACCAAGCTGGCGGACGCCACCGACGGGCTGTCGAACACGGTCGTCTTCGTGGAGTCGGCGGGACGGCCGTTCGTGTACCGCCGCGGCGGCAAGGTCATCAGCAGCGTGCCTGACCACCGGGTCAACGCGGGGGGCTGGGCCCGGCCGGCCAGCGACGTGATGCTCAACGGCTCCACGGCCGACGGCTCGATCTTTCCGGGCAATACCGTGATCAACGCGGCCAACGGCGATGACGTCTACGGCCAGCCGTTCCCCCACCCGTACTACGTCACCGAGGGGACCGGCGCTCTGTTCGGGTTCCACAGCGGCGGGATCAACGTCCTGCTGGGGGACGGCTCGGTCCGGTTCGTGAAGGAGTCGGTCGCCCTGCCGACGTTCGCCGCCCTGGTGACGCGGGCCGGCGGCGAAGTGATCTCGGCCGACCAGTATTGACGTTGACCTGTCGCCCGAACCGGGCGACCATCCCCGTGGACCCCTCCCGGCCGGTCCCGCCCGTCACTCGACGCGCGGGCCGGCCGAAGGCCGTTTCCGCTTCCGCATGTTCCCGAGGTTGAGATGGAGCTTCCCCCTTCCCGACGCCTTCGATTCGGCCTGGCGGCCGCAGCGATGCTCGCGTCGGTCGCCGCCGGCTGCGACGGCCCCTCCGCAGCGCCGGCGGATTCGCTGAAGATCGGCGGCTACTCGGTCGTCCGCGAAGTCCTCCACGAAGGGATCATCCCCGCGTTCGCCCGCAAGTGGAAGGAGAAGACCGGCCGCGAGCCCGAGTTCGCCGAGTCCTACAGCGCCTCGGGCGCCCAGGCCCGGTCGATCGCCTCGGGCTTTGACGCCGACGTCGCCGCACTCTCGCACTCCGGCGACATGGAGATCCTGGTCAAGGCGGGCAAGGTGGCCAAGGATTGGCGGGAAGGCCCGTACAAGGGGATCATGACCAACAGCCTGGTCGTCATCGGCCATCGCGAGGGGAACCCCAAGGGGATCCACGACTGGGCCGACCTCGGCAAGCCCGGCGTGGGAGTGCTTTATCCCGACCCCAAGACCTCCGGCGGCGCCCGCTGGAACGTCAACGCGATCTTCGGGTCGGGGTATCTGGAAGCCGCGGCGAAGGACGCCGGCAAGCCGGACCTCAGCGCCGTGAAGGACCTCATGGCGAAGATCCAGGCGAACGTCGTGAACATGGACCCCTCGGGCCGGCAGAGCATGGCGAACTTCGCCAAGTTCCGGACCGGCGACGCGGTCGTGACCTATGAGAACGAGCTGCTGCTGCGGGCCAAGGAGGGGGACGCGATCCCCTACATCATCCCCCCCGCGACGCTCCTGATCGAGAGCCCCGTGGCGCTCGTCGGGCCGTCGGTGAAGAAGCACGGGAACGCGGAGATCGCCCAGGCCTTCCTGGAGTTCCTGACCTCGGCCGAGGGCCAGCGGATCTTCGCCGAGTACGGCTTCCGCCCCGTGAATCCCGAGGCGAAGGACGCCGTCCCCGGCCGGCTCGAACCTGCGAAGGTCTTCACCACCGCCGACCTCGGCGGCTGGAAGAAGCTCTCGGACGAACTCTACTCGACGAACGGCCTGTGGACGACGATCGCCGCCGAGGTCGTGCAGAACCGGAGGAACTGAGGCATGGCCGCCGCCGCGACGGTCGCCGCCGCGACCACGACCAAGACCCCGCACCACGCTCACCCACGCCGCGAGCGAGCCCCCCTCGTCCTGCGCGGGGCGAGCCTCCTCTACCTGGGGGTAATGGTCGTCCTGCCGATGCTGGCGATGACCGTCCAGGCCTTCCAGCCTGGCCCCAGGGCCTTCTGGTCGGCCGTGACCGAGCCCTACGCCTGGCACGCGCTCAAGCTCACGTTCGCCACGGCGTTCATCATGGTGATCGTCGGGGCGATCACCGGCACGGCCACCGCCTGGGTGATCGTCCGGTATGAGTTCCCCGGCCGAGGGTTGGTCAACGCCCTGATCGACCTCCCCTTTGCGGTCCCCACGGTCGTCACGGGGGTCATGCTGGTGGCCCTTTACGGCCCGGACAGCGTCGTCGGCGCGATCATGGCGAAGGGGGGCTGGCGGGTCGTCTACAACCAGCCGGGGATCATCCTGGCCTTGCTCTTCGTGACCTACCCCTTCGTGATCCGGAGCGTCCAGCCGGTGCTGCTGGCCCTCGACCGGACCGAGGAAGAGGCCGCCGCGACGCTCGGCGCCGGGCCGATGACCACCTTCCTCCGCATCACGCTGCCGACCTTGTGGCCGTCGATCCTGACCGGATCGGCCCTCTCGTTCAGCCGGGCGTTGGGGGAGTACGGCAGCGTCGTGATGATCGCCGGCAATCAGCCGATGCTGACCAAGACGGCCCCGATCTACGTCTTCGGCGAGATCGAGAGCGGCAACCGCCACGGGGCCCTGGCCGTCTCGGCCGTCCTGCTGGCGACGTCGCTGCTGATCCTCGTGGTCCTCAACGCGCTCCAGCGCGGGAGGGAGATCCATGACGCGGCCTGACCTGCGGGAGGACGCCCCCGCCGACCTCGAATGGACCTCCATGCCCCGCGCGGCCGAGCTCCCCCTGAAGGGGAGGGACGAGCCCTCGTCGTGGGGCAGGCGGCTGCTCATCGCGGCGGTGCTCCTCTGGTTCGCGGCCCTGATCCTGATCCCCGGCGCGGCGCTGGTGCGGCAGGCCTTCTCCAAGGGCTGGGGGCCGCTGGCGACGGCGCTGACCGACCCCGCGGTCCGGCGGTCGTTCGGGATGTCGCTGGGGATCACGCTGGTCGCCACGGTGATCAACACGGTCTTCGGGATCGCGATGGCCCTGGTGCTGGTCCGGCAGCGGTTCTTCGGCCGGACGCTGATCGACGGCATCGTGGACATGCCGTTCGCCGTCTCGCCGATCGTCGCGGGGCTGATGCTGATCGTCCTGTACGGGCCGGAGTCTCCGGTGGGGGGCTGGCTGGAGTCGAAGGGGATCCAGGTCGTCTACGCGATGCCCGGGATGGTCCTGGCGACCATGTTCGTGACGGTCCCGTTCGTGGTCCGCGAGTTGGTCCCGGTCCTCCGCGAGATGGGCGAGGAGTATGAGCAGGCCGCCCACACGCTGGGGGCCAGCCGCTGGCGGACCTTCTGGAGCGTCACACTCCCCTCGATCCGGTGGGGCGTGGCCTACGGCGTGACCCTGACGGTCGCCCGCTGCCTGGGCGAGTTCGGCGCGGTGCTGGTGGTCTCCGGCAACGTGATCGGCCGGACGCAAACGGCGACGCTCCTCATCAACGAGGGGATCGACAGCTACCATCCCGAGGGCGCCTACGCGGCCAGCCTGGTTCTGGCCGCGGTCTCCTTCGTCCTGCTGGTGGGGATGGATCTCCTCCGGGTACGGCTGGAACGGGTGAAGGAGGTGGAACCGTGAGCGCCGGTTTTCACTCAGATGTGAAGTCGGAACGGACGTCGTCGGCTCCGTCGAGGTTGTCGCCGAAGGCGGGGGTTCCGTACCATCGAGGGACGTGGCTGTCGCCTCGGATCGGGGTCGCGGGGAAGTCGGGAAGCGAGGGGCGAGACGTGGCGATCGAGGTTCGAGGGCTCTCCAAGAAGTACGGCTCGTTCCAGGCGGTGGACGACGTCTCGTTCGAGGTCCAGGCAGGTCAGTTGGTGGCCATGCTGGGCCCTTCGGGATCGGGCAAGAGCACCATCCTGCGGACGATCGCCGGCCTGGAGACGGCCGACACCGGCAGCGTGATGCTCACCGGCGAGGACGCCACCGACCTCCCCGTCCAGCAGCGTGGGGTGGGCTTCGTCTTCCAGCACTACGCCCTCTTCCGCCACATGACGATCCGCGACAACATCGGCTTCGGCCTGAAGATCCAGGGCGTCCCCCGCGCCGAGGTCCGCCGCCGGGTCGACGAGCTGCTGAACCTGATCCAGCTCGGCGGTTATGCGAACCGGTATCCCTCGCAGCTCTCCGGCGGCCAGCGCCAGCGGATCGCCCTGGCCCGGGCGCTCGCGCCCCGGCCCAAGGTCCTGCTGCTGGACGAGCCCTTCGGCGCCCTCGACGCCAAGGTCCGCGACGAGCTGCGCACCTGGCTGCGGCGGCTGCACGACGAGGTCCACGTCACCAGCCTGTTCGTCACCCACGACCAGCGCGAGGCGTTCGAGGTCTCCGACCAGATCGTCGTCCTGGCCGACGGCCGAATCCAGCAGATCGGCCCGCCGCAGGAGCTTTACGAGCGTCCCGCCAACCCGTTCGTCGCCGGCTTCCTGGGGGCGATCAACGTCCTGCCGCTGCGTTCCCTGAAGGCTGGGACCATCGGCCGGAGCCCGGAGACCTGGGTCGAGATCCCCCCCGCCAACAACGAACACGCCGAGGCCTACGTCCGCCCCCACGACCTGGACGTCCACGCCCAGCGCGACGGCAAGCCCTACTGGCCGGCGGTCATCGAACGGATCACCCCCCTGGGGGGCGTCGTCCGGCTCGACCTGCGGATCGCCCCCGACCATCCGCTGCACATCGAACTCCCCAGCAACCGATCCGCCGGCGTGGGCTTCTCGACGGGCGACGAGGTCTACGTCACCCCCCGCCACCTGAACATCTACGACCGCGCCACCGGCTCCTTCCAACCCGTCGACGTCCACCGGGCTATCGGCCTCTCCCTGGAAAACGGCGCCGGCATCTGAGTCAACGGCTTCGATTGGGTTCGTCCGCACGAACCCACCAAGACGCAAAGCATTACGCCCGAACCTCTTGACGCCGAACCCGGCGTGGCTTCGTTCGTCCGGATTGTCAAAGAGCGCCCGACGCATTTCCACACTCGTCGGGCCGTGCACCGGCCCGGAGGAGACCGCCGTCGGGGGCGGTCTCTCTATCGATATCATGGCCTCGGATGGTCATTTCTGGATGCGGCTCCCGTCGAATTTCGAAAGCCGCCGCGGATTGGCGACAGCAGTTTCGAGCAACAATCCAGGCAGCCTCTCCCGCCTCAGGAGGATGGCTGCAAGGCGACGCTTGAGGGTCTTCGGAGATTAGAGAGCTTACGCTTGTATTTCGCAATTTTGCGAAATACCATAATCTCGTCCCGCAGACTTGGGAGGATCGAGGAGAGATGGGATGCCCAGGACCGAAGTTGTCTTTTTTCGTGAGGATGACGAGAGCGTCCCACTCCTCGACTGGCTGACTCTTCTACCGCCCAAGGCCCTGGTGAAATGCCTGGCAAAGCTCGCTCGGCTCGAGGAATTGGGCTACGAGTTGAGGCGACCCGAGGCGGATCTGCTGCGAGACGGAATATACGAGCTTCGCGTCCGACTGGGGACGGTGAACTATCGGATGCTCTACTTCTTCCACGGCCGGGCTGCGGCGGTCGTGTCACACGGCCTGACGAAGGAGAAGATCGTTCCGCCGGCCGAGATCGATCATGCGATCGAGCGGAAAACGAAGTTCGAGGCTGATCCGGAGAAGCATCGATTCCAACCAGAGCCGAGAGGTTAGAGATGGGTCGAAAAAGTCGTTTCGCATCCTCAGCGCTCGAGCACGCGTACGCGAAGTTCATCGGCGACGACCCGGAACGGGCCGCGGCCTTGGAAGAGGAGATCGCGAACGCCGAGATCGGGCGGCAGATCTACGACCTCCGGACGGCTGCGGGCCTGACCCAAGGCGAACTTGCGAAGCTCGTCGGCACCACGGCGTCGGTCATCAGCCGACTCGAGGACGCCGATTACGAAGGACATTCGCTGGGCATGCTTCGCCGCGTCGCGAAGGCCCTCCATCAGCGGATCGAGATCCGGTTCCTCCCGATCCAGGACGCAACACAGCCTGTGTGAATCGGCTTGCCTCCGAACGGATGAAGGCCGAATGCCGAGGCCGAGAAGCTGGGGAGAGCCTCTGCGACTCGGCTCACGCCCGCTCCACCATGGGGGAGGGGATCGGAATCCTCATTCTCAGTTTACGGCAGGGCGGGTCGAGAGCCCGTTTGCGCGAACCGTCGTATTCTCAGATTCTGGGGCTCGACCCAGCCCGCCACAGAAGCAACGGCTTCGATTGGGTTCGTCCGCACGAACCCACCCAGACGCAAAGCATTACGTCCGAACCTCTTGACGCCGAACCCGGCGTGGCTTCGTTCGTCCGGATTGTCAAAGAGCGCCCGACGCATTTCCACACTCGTCGGGCCGTGCACCGGCCTGGAGGAGACCGCCGTCGGGGGCGGTCTCTCTATCGATATCATGGCCTCGGATGGTCATTTCTGGATGCGGCTCCCGTCGGATTTCGAAAGCCGCCTCGGATTGGCGACAGCCGCGTCCGGGAACCCAGGTCGAGAGCAGCCTCCTTCGCGTCGAGTCGCGGGCGTCGAGTGTCTGGCTGACGGATTGAGAGATCTATAGAATCCGGGGGTCGGACCAAGACGTGATCCGCAACATGATTCGAAGCGAGGGAGGCGTCTGTGCGAAGTTGCACGCGAACGACAGCCATCGAGGTCGCCTGTCGGCCTCTCCTGATCCTGGCGACGGCCCTGTCCATTTCCCCGTCCGGGGCGGTCGCCGACGAGCCGGTCGGCGAGGAGGAAGCCCGGGAGATCGCCCGGGAGGCCTACGTCTACTTCTATCCCCTCGTGACCATGGACGTCACACGGCGGCAGGGGACTGACGTCGAAGCGGGCCCGTCGCCGGGCCGGGGTCCGATGAACTCCTTCTCGCACCTGCGTTCCTTCCCGGACGCGAACTACAGGGAGGTCGTACGGCCCAACTTCGATACCCTCTACTCGTCCGCGTGGCTCGACCTGACCGCGGGACCGGTGGTCGTCTCGACGCCGGACACGGGAGGACGCTACTACCTGCTCCCCATGCTCGACATGTGGTCCGACGTCTTCGCCGTCCCGGGGAAGCGGACCACCGGCACTGGCGCCGGGCGGCTCGCCGTCGTCCCGCCGGGCTGGCGGGGCGAGGTGCCGGAGGGGACGGAGCGGATCGACGCCCCGACTCCCTACGTCTGGATCATCGGCCGAACCCAGACCAACGGCCCCCAGGACTACGAGGCCGTCCACAAGATCCAGGACGGTTTCACCATCACCCCCGCCGCCTCGCAAGGTCCGACGCGCCGGCCGATCACGGCCGAGGCGATCCCCGCGCTGGCCCCGAAGAAGCCCCCCTTGCAACAGGTGAACGGGATGCCGGGCTCGGCCTACTTCCGTTACGCGGCCGAGTTGATGAAGCTGCACCCGCCCCACGTCACCGATCAGCCCATCGTGGCGCGGATGCGGCGGCTCGGCCTCAAGGCCGGCGAGAGCTTCGACCCCGAACGGCTTGCCCCCGCCGTCCGGAAGGCTTTGGACGAGGCCCCAGCGGCCGGTCTCGCCCACATGAATGCCAAGCTTCCGACCCTGGCCCGCGTCGTTGACGGCTGGCAGATGAACACCGACACGATGGGCGTCTACGGGACTTACTACCTGAAGCGGGCCATCCTCGCGATGGTCGGCCTCGGGGCCAACCTCCCGGAGGACGCCATCTATCCCCTCTGCATCGTGGACGCCGGCGGGCGGCCGCTCGACGGCGCGAACAGGTACGTCCTCCACTTCCCGAAGGACGCCTTGCCGCCGGTCGACGCCTTCTGGTCGCTCACCATGTACGACGCCGAGGGCTTCCAGGCCGCCAACAGTCTGAACCGGTTCGCCATCGGCGACCGCGACAAGCTGACCTACAACGCCGACGGCTCGCTCGACCTGTTCATCCAGCACGAGAACCCCGGGACCGACAAAACGGCGAACTGGCTGCCGGCCCCGACGGGTCCCCTGGGCCTGACCATGCGACTCTACGGCCCCAAACCCCAGGCGCTGGACGGCCGCTGGCACCCGCCGGCCGTGAAACGAGTCGATTGATCGCCCCTCGCCGCCTGAGCCTCGAACTGCCGCTTCGAGCGCCGATCGATCAGGCGACCCTGATTCGTAGGGGTGCCCCTCGTGGGCGCCCTGATCGCCGGGGACATCCAACGGCAGTCGGGTGTCCGATGGCGATTGGGCGCCCACAAGGGGCGCCCCTACGACGATCGGACCGACGGCGGCCGAACGCCTGTGCCCGTTCTCCTCCGCCGGGCGCTATCCAATCGGTCGGCGCTCTAAACCATCGTGGGTCCGAGTTCACTGGAGACGGCGGCGTCTCGTGGAGCTTCAGCGACCGGCGTTGGCGGATCGGCGACAGGAGAACGATCCGTTCTCCGGAACCTGCGGGTCGCAGCGTACGAAACCAGACCGCCGGCCAGGGCGATCAACCAGTGGGGTAGAGACTCGATCAGGGCTTCCATTGCCATGAGGCCGAAGTAGATCGCCGGGGGCGGATCCGCCATGAGGGCGTAAGGAGCGAGATATTGTCCGACTGGTTTCCAGAGTCGATCGTAGCTCGCCCACGCCTGCCACATCAGCGAGCCTGGGTAATCATAGACGCCACGTGTCAGCGTCCCGCCAGACGGCGTCGTGGTGGTGACAAGCCTAATCCCGTGCGGGGGGAACGCCAGGAAGCAGGATGCCAGGCTCAATGAACCGGCAACGAGGAAGCCCAACCAGAATGTACGGCCTCGGCCGCGAACCAGGAGGTAGCACGCGACCTGAAGTGCGACCCCGATGATCGCAGCACCAAGTCGAGGAAAGCCCAAGAAGGCTGGTGCAACGGAAAGGTCGAACGCGACGACGGCCACGAAGATCATCATCGCGCTGATGCGTAGACGGGGCTTCCGCATGGCGTCCCTTCCATGAGCGAGGCTGTTAAGTCGCCGCCTTCTGGCACAGCCGCCTGGGGGCCATTCGGCGCCCTCGACGTCATGGGCGTTGGCCACGCTCACTTCATGTGCTTCTCGAGGAAGGCGAGCACCTTGCCAGGGTTTCGGCCGAACCAGTTGTAGCCGTCTTCGAACCGCTTGGTCGTTCCCTCGAGCCAGTAGAGTTCCTTGTCCTTGCTCGACAGGAGGTCGAAGGTTCTCTGCGCGTCCTGCGGGTTCTTGATGACCGCGTCGTCGCGGAGTTGCCACATCAGGACGGGCAGCGAGACATGGTGCGCCCAGAGAGCACCAGACATGTCCACCGCGGGGAATCCACCAAGCTTCATGATCTCGAGGTCAATCAGTTCCTGGTACTGGCCGATGCCTTGCTTCTCCGACAGGTTCTCGAAAACGGACGACATGTTGGGCACCAGCGGGCTGCACATGCACGTGACGTTCTCGAACAACTCCGGCCGCTTGGCGATGGCGGCGTACTGCGAAACGCCGCCAAGACACTGGCTGTACAGAGCGACCGTCATCTTGCTCAAGCGGGGGTGATTGTCGACGTACTTCTTCACGCCGACGCAGTCCCTCCATTCCCACTGGCCGACTCCGCAGATCCCACCGTTCGCCGCGCCGCTTTGCCCATGATTGCGAAAGTCGTAGGTCAGGACGTTGTAGCCGGCGTCGGTCAGATGCTTGTACTGGATCACGAAGTCGATCTCGACCGGCTCGATGAAGTTGCTCCAGGGCTCGCCCATGTGCCCAGGGTATCCCGCGCGGCACATCGGAAGGGCATGATTGAAAATGACCAGCTTGTCACTCTCTCCGCCCTTCGCAGGGATGTACCAGGCCTCCAACGGCGTGCCGTCGTCCGACGGGATGGCGAGGGCGTACCAGTCTTTCATGCCGTATTCGTCAGGGTCCTTGAAGAGGAAGCTCCGCGGCATCTTGACCATGCCGGCAAGCGCCTTGACCTTGGCAAGGTCCTCCTCGGAAATCGTCTTCCGTTGTTCGAGGGCTTTGTCCATCCGCTCTTTCGGCATGCGACTCATGGGTTCCCCCTCACATCCTTGTATTTATTCATCCTGCACGCATCGGCATGTCACCGAGGGCGACGATTCGATAGGGTCGAGGCGGCCCTTGCTTGCGGCATTGTAGAGAAATCGCGGCGACGAGTCACGCCGGCATGGCTGTCGGCCGGTTCATCCGAAAGTGGTCCTCTTTGTCTACGAGCACACGGGTCGTCGACAATGCGAAGCCCAAGATGAGCTGTCGAACAGCTCTCAGGAGACCGGGTCGGGGAGCGAACGACCTAACCCCGAAGCGCGAGGAAGAACCATCGCCGCCGCGGCGCCTTCTTCGACGACACGAGTTGCAAAGACGGCTGCCGGGCTCGGGGTTTGCATGTTCGTCCAGGATACAGTCGGGGTGGTCCCTTGAGGGGGGCGAGCCGGACGGCTACCCTCGATCGTTTGGGAGTTCCCGGCCGGCGCGACGTTCGGCGGGGATCGAAGCAAGGCGAACGAATATCCAGGAGAGACACGACGATGACGATTCATCGAGGCGCCGCGGTGCTGGCTCTTTGCGGCCTGGTCGGGATCGGGGCTCAGGCCCGCGCCCAGCACGCCGAGACCAAGAAGGCGGCTCCCGGAATCACCAAGGCGGTGGCCGTCCTGGTTCCGACCAAGAACAGCAAGGTTGAGGGTCGGGTGACCTTCACCGAGGACGGCGGCAAGATCAAGGTCCACGCCGTGATCACCGGCCTGACCCCCGGCAAGCACGGCTTCCACGTCCACCAGTTCGGCACGTGGTCCGAGGACGGCATGGCCACCGGCGGCCACTTCAACCCGACCGAAGACAAGCACGCCGACGTCACCGCCGCCATGCGACACGTCGGCGACCTGGGGAACATCACCGCCGACGAGAGCGGCAAGGCGACCCTCGAACTGGAGGATTCGCACCTGTCGTTCCACGGCGCGAACTCGATCATCGGCCGCGGCGTGGTCGTCCACGAGAAGGCCGACGACTTCGTGACCCAGCCCACCGGCGCCGCCGGCGGCCGCCTGGCGGTTGGCACCATCGCCATCGCCCAGCCCACGCCCTGACGATTTGACGCAGACCCAACGAGAACGGGCCGCGGGCCGACCTTACGGGGCGGCGCCGCGGCCCGTTCTCATTTCCAGGCCGCCTGACGCAGGCCGAGCTTTTCCTGGATCTTGGTGACGATGATCGACGGGTGGCGGATCCGCCAGAAGTACAGATGGTCCCAGACCGGGACGGTCCCCGGGACCTTGATCCAGGAGTCGCAGAGGATGTCGCGGATCGGGATAGGAATCCCCGGCCGGTTCCAGTGCGAGGGGGCGACGATCCGGGCGCCCGGCGTGGAGTTGAGCCACCCTCCCCACCAGGCGAACGTCGAGTTGGTGAGGATGTTCGCCCCGCATCGGGTCATCAGGTAGAGCTGCGCCGGGCCGCTAAGGCCCTCGGCGAAGACCACCTCGCGGCCGTGCGTCGGATAGTCGGCCAGGTATTCGCGAGCCAGGTCGGGGCGATCGGCGAAAATCAGGAGCGGCGACGTCCCCCCCAGCCGGCGGTCGGCCCGCTCGTAGTACGACCTCGGATAGCGCGGGAGATACTCGCGGATGTTCTCGTAGTCGGAGTCCAGCCGGAGCGAAAAGCTGGTGAAGTCGGCCAGCGGCAATAGGCCGTACTTGTCCATCGCCTCGGCGACGATAGGCTCGCGGAAGGTGTACCACGACCGCACGGCGGCCGGGTCGTCGTAGTACTTCTCGGACTGGAAGAAGCCCTGGATCTCGGCGCCGTCGCCGACCTCCAGCGCCTCGGGCGAGTAGCCGGCCTGGGGATCCTGGTCGTAGAACCCGGTGATCCCCACGGGCTCGACCGCGCGTTCGTCGCCGTCGTTCAGTTCGAAAATTGCGTCGCCGTCCCAGGTCGGGCAGTAGAATTTCGTCCCCAGCCGCCGGGCCAGGGTCCGTAGGTAGGCGTACTGGAACAACTGATTGCCAAGGCGCCCGTAGTTGCCCAGCTTGGAAAACGAGATCATCGAGGACTCTCAGGCATGGGTCGCGGCAGGTGACGCATCTTGATCTCGCGAAGCAGGATTCGACGAAAGCGTCGCCGACGACGGAGGAAGGGCGAGAGGCGATACTACTCTATAGCCGCCTCGCCAGAGCTTTCAATGGCGGCTACCTCCGGATCCATCCTGGACGTCGTTCTACGATCCACGCAACACGCCGACGACGCCGCGTGCGAAGGTACCGAACTCTTCATTCCTCTGGCACCAGACCGGCTCTAGCTTTCCGCGAGGGATTTTGATCTGCAGGGCGAGTTCCCAACGGAAGATCAGATCGAGAAAGTCGGGGCCGTCCGGGAGGCATTTCCAGAGTTCGCCCATCTGGTCTTCTGGGTGGATCGCACCAGGAGGTAGGCCGCAACCGTCGGCGACGCCCCCCCGTATGGCTAACCAAAGCGGTGCGTCAACCGCATCGGCCCCGACGGCGCGAAGGTATTCATCGTCCAGGACCGGCGGCCGGTTTGCTAACGCCTCGCGGTGGCGATCGGCTTGTCGCCAGCCGCTGTAAAGGCCGACGAGCAAGGGGACCGCCACCAGAGCGACGAGCACCGGGATGGACCAGGCGTCCACCGGCTCAGTCCAAAATGAACTTCGGCGGGTCGGCTTCTTCGTGGCGGATCTCGTCGACGGGTTCCTTCTTGCCCTCGCCGGCGTAGAGGCGGTTGGGGGCGTTGAGGACCAGGCCGGAGACCTCGCCGACGTTGCGGTAGGCGTGGACGACGCCGGGGGGGATCCAGACGGCGGCGGGGTTCGATTCGCCCATGACCTCGACGTGGCGGTTGCCGTAGGTCGGGCTATCCGGGCGGGCGTCCCAGAGATACAGCTTGAAGTCGGAAGGGCCGACGAAGCCGAAGCCGTCGGTCTGGTCGACGTGCTCGTGGGGTCCGCGAGCGACGCCCGGCAGGGTGGACGAGATGTACGTCATCACCGGCCAGCGATCCTTGGCCAGTTCGTCGTTGCGGAAGATCTCGATCAGCCACCCGCGCTTGTCGCTGTACATCTTGAGGCGGCGGATCTCGACGCCCTCGATGGGGCCGTCGACGTACTGGATGGTCTCTTCGGACATACGGCTTCCGTTCGAGCGATCAGTCTGGACCGCCCCCTCCTGATTAAGCGACCCGGACTCCCCGACCACTCGCGGGAACACTCGCCCGGCTTAACCATGTTTCCCCGATCCCGTCCGAACCGTCAACACCGACGCGGAATTCCGTGTCGTCATGATGCCAGGCGTGATCATAATCCCGTTGAAGACCAACGACGGCCTGCGGAGAGCGACGATGCCGCGAATCGTGATGGTGCACGGGATCGACAACCAGAACGAGGGTGAGGACCTGATCCGGTCCTCCTGGATCGACGCCCTGGCCGGCGGTCTCCGCCTGGTCGACCGCGAAGACCTGGCCGACCGACTCAAACTGCCGTCGACCGACCCCTCGCGGATCGACGTCCGCGTCGCCTTCTACGGCCACCTCTTCCGCGCCCCGGACGTCCAGGGCGATCCCGCCGACCTCGACGACCTAACCCCCGCCCAGGCCGCGACCGCCGAGGCCCTGGCCGCCGAGTGGCTCGGGCGCGTCGCCGAACGGGCCCCGGCCGAGAGCCCCTCCGCCGTCCAGGCCGAGCGGGCCCTCGCCATGACTCGCAACTCCGAACTCGTGCAAGGGGCCGGCAACCTCCTACGGGCGACGATCAACACCCTAGCCCGGTTTCCCTTCTTCGCCCGCCCGACATTGTGGTTGGCCGAGCGGACGGTCATCACGACCCTCCGGCAGGTCACCCTCTACCTGACCGAACCCGCGCTCCGCAAGCAGATCCGGGGCATCGTCCTGGGCCGCGTCGACGACGACACGACCATCCTGATCGGCCACTCGTTGGGCTCCGTCGTCGCCTACGAATGCGCCCACCGCCTGCCGGCCCCGCTCCCCCTGCTGACGACGATCGGCTCCCCCCTGGGCCTCCGCACAATTGTCACCGAGCGTCTTGACCCATCCCCATCGTTCCCGCCTCTCGTCCAGAGCTGGCTGAACCACGCGAACCTCGAAGACGTCGTCGCCGCCGAACCCGACCTGACCCCTCTCTTCGGCCGGGACGTCCCCGCAGCCTCCCGCCTGACCTGCTCGCATTACCAAGAAGCCGGCAACGCCCACCGCTCCGAGACCTACCTTGGCCGCGAAATCATCGCCCGCGCCGTGGCCGAAGCGCTGAGATGAACGGCGTTCACTCCAGACCACAGCCGTATTGCTGGATGACATCCTGAAACGTACGCACTAGCTGATGCTCCGGTCCGAAACGGTCGAGGGATCGGTTCAGCCCTTCTCGCAGCCATCGGCATCCATCCGCTTCGCTTCCGGTGAGGATTGAGTAGACCCCCACGAACCCCAATGTGTTAAGCGTATCGGGGTGGTCGCGGCCCAGCACCCGCTCCCGGTCCGGCAGCAACGCCGCGAACAACGCCAACGCCCCCCGCGCGTCCCCGCACCTCCCGGTCCAGGAGGCGATGTTGTTGCGGGTCGTCAGCACGTCGGGGTGGTCGCGGCCCAGCATCCGCTCCCGGTCCGGCAGCAACGCCGCGAACAACGCCAACGCCCCCCGCGCGTCCCTGCACGACCCCGTCAAGGCGGCGATGTTGTTGCGGGTCCTCAGCGTATCGGGGTGGTCGCGGCCCAGCACCCGCTCCTGGTCCGGCAGCAACGCCTCGAACAATGCCAACGCCCCCCGCGCGTCCCCGCACGACCCCGTCCAGCCGGCGACGTTGCCGCGCGTGGTCAGCGTATCGGGGTGGTCGCGGCCCAGCACCCGCTCCCGGTCCGGCAGCAACGCCGCGAACAGCGTCAACGCCCCCCACGCATCCCCGCACCATCCCGTCCAGGCGGCGATGTTGTTGCGGGTCGTCAGGACGTCGGGGTGGTCGCCGCCCAGCATCCGCTCCTGGTCCGGCAGCAATGCCGCGAACGACGCCAACGCCCCCCACGCATTACCGTACGACCCCATCAATGAGGCGATGTTATTGCGGGTTCTCAGGACGTCGGGGTGGTCGCGGCCCAGCACCCGCTCCTGGTCCAGCAGCAACGCCTCGAACAATGCCAACGCCCCCCGCGCGTCCCCGCACCGCCTCGTCCAGCCGGCAATATGTCCCCTCAGCATCAGAACCCGTCGGTCGTCGCTGTTCAAAGATTCCGAGAACCGCGCCAGCCACTCCTCCCACCGGCCGAGATTCTCCCGCGGGATGTTGGACTCTCGGTGGAAAAGGCTGTTGTACGCCTGGTCGACGTCCCCGACTTCCCAGAGGTGGTGCGGCTCGCGGAGAAACGCGTAGCGGTGCAACGGGTCGTCGACGAGCCGCTTCGTGCGGGGGGCGAGGGCGTTGATGGCCGCGGTCATCGCTCGGTGGGCGGCGGGGATGTCGATGTGGAAGCCAGCGTCGGCGGCGGATCGGCTGAGGAGGTATTCCGCCAGGGTGGCGTGGAAAAGACCCGCGTGCTCTGCGGGGGTGGCGGCGTCACGGCGGACGACGAGGCCCCCGAGAACGTCGAGCACAGTCAGAACGTCGTCTTTGCCTGAGGGTCCTTCCAGACTCGCCAAAGCATGGACGAGCAAGGGGAGGGGGAGCAATGGCCCGGGACCGGCGACGGCAAGGAGGGACAGAACGGGCCCGAAACGCTGGCGCCAGACCGCAGCCGAGCCGCCCGTGGTCTGCGACAGGCGTTTGGCGTAGGCCTCTTCGATCGTGTCGTGCAGGCGGGCTAGGTCAATATCAGGGTCGCCGAGCACGGCGTCGGCGAGTAGCTCCGTCACCAGCCATTGGCCGGCCGACTTCCCAAGGATCGCCTTCCGCGCCGGGGACGGGACCCTCCGCGAGTTGAGATACGCTTCCAGATCATCCGCCGGGGTCGACTCCAGCGCCAGGCGGCGGGCGTCGGGGAAACCCGGCGTCTCCGGATGCGCCGTGACGATCAACCGGAGCGCCGGCGGCCGCGCGGCGAGGGCTTCCGAGACCGTCTTCCTCATGATTTCGGAAAGCTGGTCGAAGCCGTCGAGCACGATTCGAACAGACCATCCTGCAGGAAGGAAGCCGAGCGGCCCGACGATCTTCAAGCTGACGTAATCCGGATCCTCCCGGGGTCCCGAACGCTGGAACTCATCGACGGCCCCCGCGAAGCCGGGAACGGTGCGTTGAAGCTGCTTCTCCAGGTCGCGGGCGAGGTCGACCTCGGTCGTCTGGGCGTTGATGATAGCGATCGCCTGGACGAAGCCCTCGGGGACAGCCCCTTCGGTCAGTTCGGGGCGGACCAGGGCTGAGGCCAGCGTCGACTTGCCGGTCCCCGCCGCGCCGCTCAGGTAAACCACCGGGTCGGCCTCGCTCGCCGCGACCAATCGGCGGAGTTCGGCGGTGGGCTGGAAGTAGAGCGTCCGCTGGAGGATCACGGGGCTGGAGGGGCTCCCCTTCCAGTTCCAGAAGACGTCGCCGGGGTCTTTGGCGTTGTTGCGGCCGAGATTGAGATCGGCACCGGACTCCACGAGTCGCGCCGGGTAATGCTCGGTGTCGAGCCGCCGGTAGACGTCGCGGCAGCGGAGGCGAGCGCCGGCCTCGGACTCGGGGGCTCCGCGTTCGAGGACTTTGACGAGCGTGTGGAAGAGCGGAGCGCCGGCCGTCACGCGATCGTCGGTCGCGGTCAACAACTCGAAGGCGTGCTGTTGCTGGACGCCATCGGCCCAGTCTTTCATCGCCTGCTTGACGCCCTCGCCCGCGTGGCAGGCGTCGATGAGGACGGTCACGCCCCGGCCGCCCGTGTGGTCGAGCAGGCAGTCGCCGAGGAACCGCGCAATGTCGACGGCTCCGCCGGGCTTCGGCTCGACCGACTTGAGAGGCATCAGATAGAACCGGCCGTTGGAGAAGACGCCGTGCCCGACGTATCCCACGACCAGTGAATCGCCGGCTGCGGCGGTCTGCTGGACCGCCGCTCTGATCGCGTCTTTCATCACGTCGACGGTCGGGTCGATCAACAGCCCTGCGGGGCGGTCCTTGAGTTCGACGCCGACGCAATCTCCCGGGCCGGTCGTCATCAGGGCGTGCAGACGTTCGGCGACGCGCGGGAGGAAGCTCAGCCTCCCGAGGGCCTCGTTCTGCGAGCCGATGATGAGGACCCGGCGACCAGCCATGATGGAGACTCGCGCCGGGGCCTATTGCCAGGCTAATGCGAGAGGACGTCCGCTCATGGTATCGCGAAGGCGCGGGTCATTCCACTTCCATCGGCCGGACGCGCATGGGGGTAGGGCGGGTGTCGCGGTTGTAGTCGGAGCCGGCGTAGCCGCCGACGAACATCTTCTTGACGTCTTCCCGGTCGAACGGAGGACGCCAGGCGACGCGGCGGCCGGGGTCGGTGGGAGTTCCGCTCGTGTACGGCGTGTAAGCGCGGTCGCGGGCGCAGCCGGAAAGCGTGCAGGCCCAGGCCAGGCCGGCGAAGGCCGTCGCGAGGCGAACGAGACGGCGAGTCTTGCGCGTGTCCATGACCATGAGAGAGGCCCTTCCTGTACGGTTCGACTAGCAATCGGACCCCGCCGGAGGCGTCTGCCTCCCTTCTCCCCTGGTGGGAGAAGGTGCCCTGGAGGGGCGGATGAGGGGGGTCCCAACCGTCGGCCGATTGAGGTCCTCCTCATCCGGCCTTCGGCCACCTTCCCCCACCAGGGGGGAAGGGAGGTTTCTTCCGCTTCCGCCGAAGCTCGAAACGGGGAGGCGACAAAGCCCACCTCCCTCGTGTATCGGACGACCGCCGCAGCCAGCTTAACCCGGACATCCGAAACACTCTTCCAACGCCGGAATTCGTCCCCGGACGGGCGGAAAAGGCTCAAGTCTCGGAGGCCCGCCCAGGAACCGGCGCGAGCGTCGCAATCGATTCAAGCGGCGCAACAAGCGCGGTCGATCGAAAGCCTGTCGCGGTCGGCGGGGGTCCGTCGGCGTGAGTCGGCAAGGTCCGGGCGGGGAAGGGGTTGGGATGACGTATCATTCCGGACGTCGGACCTTGCGAGCCTCGGCCGTCGCGCTCTGGGCGGCCGGCCTGACCGCGTCCGCAAGCGGCGGCGACGCCTGGACGCCCGGGCGGCCCACGCCCATCGCCGTGCACGACGGCGTCGCCTCGTTCTCGGCCCCCAACGACGGCGAAGGCGGCGACCTGCTCGTCGTCGTCTCATCCCTCTCGCGAGAAGCCGGCCCGTTTCCTTTGCGGCTCTCGGCTCGCTCCGCCGAAAGCGCCCAGCCCCCCGAGATCGCGGCGCCCGGGATCGAGCGAAGGCCCACGCTGGCCCCGTTTCGCCCCGATCCCGAACCGGCTCCTCCACCTGCCGCCCCGGCCTCCCGACGCGACTTCCACATCATGGCCCGCGAGGGAGACGTCGGCGTCGCGGCGAACTATGAGAAGGTCCACGGCGTGCTCCGGGCCGTCGGCGAACGCGTCGCGGTGTACGTCGCCGAGGGGGACCTGACGGCCGTCGACGACGCCACGCTGACCGACGTCGTCGAGACCTTCGACAGGAGCGTCCTTCCCGTCGCCTCGCGGAGCATCGGCGTGGCCGCCGACGTTGACGGCGACGGCCGGTTCGCCGTCCTCTTCTCGTCGTGGCTGACCCGCCTGGGGGGCGGCCGACACGCCGTCGACGGCTACGTCCGAGTCACCGACCTCGACCCCTCATACCCGCCCCCGTTCGGCGACCGTTGCGACGTCATGCACCTGAGCACCGCCCTCCGCGCGGGGCCGCACCTCCGCACGGTCGTCGCCCACGAATACACGCATGCCGTCGTCTTCACGCGCAAGTCCCGACGCGCCGGGGAATCTCAGGCCGTCGAGGAGGGCTGGCTCGACGAGGGGCTCGCCCACCTTTGCGAGGACCTGCATGGTTTCGGACGGTCGAACGTGGACTACCGCGTGAGCGCGTTCCTCTCGCGGCCGGAGCATTACCGGCTGCTGGTGGACGACTATTACGCGGCCGACCTCTTCCGCAGCCACGGCAACCGAGGGAGCACGTACCTGTTCCTCCGCTGGTGCGCCGACCGCTACGGCCCTGACTTGCTGCCGACGCTCGTCGGATCGAACCTCCACGGCGCGGCGAACCTGGAAGCGGCGACCGGCCGGCGGTTCGAGGACCTCTTCCGCGAGTGGTCGGTCGACCTCTTCACCCGGGGCGAGGCCGCCGCCTATTCGGGTTTCGACAGCCGACCCGCCGGCCCCTGGCTCCCCGCCGGGCCGAGGCCCTCGCGGACGACCGTCGACGGCACGCCCGACGCCTGGGATGCCGCCGGCACGAGCCCCCACTACGCCCTGATCGACGCCGGCCGCGCGAAGGCCGTCGAGATCCGCGTCGAAGGCCCCGCCGACGCGAAACTCCAGGTCACCGCCGCCCGGCTCCCCAGGTCGTCCCGCCTGACCCTCACCGCCCGGACGTATCGGGCGTCGAACGGCGACCTGGTCCTCCGGGCCTCGGCGAAGGAGACCGGCGGCGCCCCTGCGCGGCTGGTGGCGCTCTCGTGGGAGCCGCTCACTCCTCCCGCCGACGCCCGCCGATCCCCCCTACGCCCGGGGAAGCTCGACATGGAGAAGCTCAGCGAGGCCTTCGGCGCCGACGCCCTCCCCGCCGCCGGCTCGCTCGACTCCCTCCCCATCCGACTCGACCCCGAAGCCAACGCCGGCCCCCTCGTCGTCAAGCTCCTGGCCCTCGACCCCTCCGGCCGCCCCGTCGCCGCCTGGGCCGAACTGGTCGATGACCGGCCTGAAGTCGCTCGCCGAGACACGGCCGTGGGGCGCTGACAGCCGATGGGCCGCGCAACTCCGTCCCCTCTCCCACCGGGAGAGGGCAGCCGCGAAGCGGCGGGTGAGGGTCGCGGGAGTTCGGAGGGCATGCCAGACGAAATCCAGGACCATAACGGCCTTCCCCCCTCGCGGGGGAAGGTGGCCCGAAGGGCCGGATGAGGGGGGATCGGCTCCGCGTTCAAATCGACCGATCGGACGCGCGTGCGACAGCGGTCGTCCCCCTCATCTGATCGCTTCGCGATCTGTCTTCCCCCGCGAGGGGCGAAGACCCTCGTCAGCCCCGCTCGAACCAAACTCCGACGACCCTCACCCGGCCCTTCGGGCCACCCTCTCCCGGTGGGAGAGGGACCTGAGACACCACACATCTGTCCGGGGAAACCCATGCGAACATGGAGAAAACGAGCATTTCGACGGCAAATCACTATACAGATGTTGACATCCAGTCGATACCTGTGTTGAATCCTCATGCCCGCCGCACTTAATGTTCGTGCGAACAGGTGCGAAGGGCCTGGATCTTGACGGGAGGTGGAGCGATGGCCGAGGCTCAGAAGTGCGGGTTGCCGACGATCACGCCGCACCTGGTGGTGAAGGGGGGCGCGGAGGCGATCGAGTTCTACAAGAAGGCGTTCGGGGCCGTGGAGCGGATGCGGATGCCCTGGCCGGGTCCTGACGGGGTCGAGAAGATCGGCCATGCGGAGTTGGAGTTCGGCGATTCGCTCGTGATGCTGGCCGACGAGTTTCCCGAGCACGGCAGCATCGCGCCGGCCGCGGGCGGGGCGAGCGTCGTGATCCACCTGATGACGCCCGACGTCGACGCCACGTACGCCAAGGCCGTCGAGGCCGGCGCGACGGCCGTCATGCCCCCCGCCGACATGTTCTGGGGCGACCGCTACGGCAAGCTCGTGGACCCCTTCGGCCACCACTGGTCGGTCGCCACCCACATCGAGGACGTCTCCCCCGAGGAGATGAAGAAGCGCATGGACGCCATGATGGCCAGCGCCGGCGAAGGCTGTTCCTGAGTCGTCGGCCTTGCCCTCGCCCCCGTCACGCGGCCCGAATCGAGGCCGCCCCTGACGTGGGCGTGGCGGGCCCCGGGCCGATGAGTCGTTCACGGGAGGGCCGGGCTCACACGCCATGGCTCGTCTGAGGCGTGAGCGACTCATCGACCGGGTTGAAGATCAGTTCGATCCGTCGCCAGGTCGCAGTCCAGCCGGCGCGATCGGAGGACTTCAACCACGACGCCACGGCCGGCAAGCCCGTTTCCCGGAGTAATCGGTTGGCCGGATGTCGGAACTCGGCGAGCACCGGGTACGCGAACAACTCCCACTTTTCATCGTACCAGCCGCTCTGAATCATATACTCCGCCGCGCTGACGCCCGGCTTGCGGGCGGGGTGGAACTCGGCCGTCATGACCTTGTAGGGCGACCTCTCCTCAAGCAGTCGGCGGAACTTTGAGGCGGGCCAGACGGCCTGGTCCCAAAAGGTCAGCGACAGCGCCTCGAAGCGAGGCGTCCCGACGAGCGCCTGGCTGACGGCCTCGGCCCCGATGGGGAAGGAGAGGCCTCGCGGCAACTTCGCCCGATATGTCGTCGGAATCATCATCGCCGCGTCTCCACGGCCAGGCCTGAGTCGACGGAGCCCGACCAGCACGCGCCCCTTGCGAGGAGGCCCGTGCGACGGTCCAATCCTATCTCACCAAACGGCGAGGAGCGACGATGGTCGAGGCTGCGACGGACGACGATGCCCGGGGCGACGCGGTCGGCTCGGCCTGGTTCTGGAACGATGAGGGCGAATTCGCCGCCTCGATTCGCGCCCAGGCGATCGCGATCAATCGGGTGGCGGGCACCTGGGCCTTCCGTTCGTTCGTGATCGCCTATGGGCATTTCCTCATCCTGATGGGGCTGTTGTTCATCACCAACTGGTCGGCCGATCGCCCGGACCAGCGCTGGCGGCTGGCCCAGTTGGTGATACTGGCCTTCGGCCTTGTGATGACGGCCCTGGGCGGTTGGATCGTCTACGTTCGGTTCTACGGCTACCGCCGAAGGATGCGAAACGTCTTCCGCGACGCCCCGGCGGCCGGGCTGCACCTGCATTACACCTTCACGCCGGCGCGGTTGGTCTCGCACAGCGACAAGTCGGACGCGAGCAACGATTGGAGCGTGTTCGTCAGCGCCGTGGAGGTTCGCGACGGCTACATCCTGATTTCCGCGCATCGGAGGAGCACCTGGATCCCCAAGCACGCGCTGGAGCCGCCGTTCGACGTCCCGGCCGCTTCGGCCTTCCTGAGGTCGAAGATCGCCAGGTATCGCGTGGTCGACCGCGCCTTGCGTCGCTCGTCGCCGATCAGGCGGCCACTCAAGCCGAGCGACGTTCCGTCCCAGGCAGGCCCGAACCCGGTCGTCGGCGTGGCGTCCTTCCCCATAGATCGGGAGGAATTCACGAGGGCCTCGCGGGCGTCATTGACAGCATTCCGGCCGTGGCATCGTTCGCGATCCCGAGAGCTGCTGTTCTTCGGCTTTTGGCACCTCTTGCTGGTGTTGGGGCTCTACGAAACGTTCAAACGGCCGGCGACGCCCGACGACCGAATCCTGGGTTCGCTCGCCCCCGTCCTGGCGGCGTCGGCGGCGTTCGTCTTGTGGCTGGGACTGTACGGCGTTCCTCGGCTGATCCGCGCCTCGCTCCGAAGGTACCCCCTGATCGGCGAAGAATTCACCTTCACGTTCACCCACGAACGTTTCATCAGCCACAATCGCCTGGTCGACACCAGCATCGATTGGTCGTTTGTGCATAGCGTCGTCGAGTTCGCCGACGGCTTCTTCATCCGGCTCAAGAGGTTCCCCGGCGGCTACTGGGTCCCGGATCACGCCTTGAGAGCCCCCTTCGACCACCAGCAGGCCGCCGCCTTCCTGCGATCGAGGGGTGTGAAATACCGCGTCATCGACCGCGCCGTCGGGCGGGGGGCTTGATCGGGGCGGGCTCGGCCTGGTTTTGCGCGAGCAGCCCGGCGACGAGGATGTCCACGAGACGTTGAGCGGCCCGCTTCCCGTCCGGGCCGGAGCCGGCGTGGGCCACGCCCGCCAGGGCTCGCAGGAGGTCGAGGGGTTCAAGGTCTGGGCTGGTCTTGCCGGAAGCCCGCTCGACGAGCGTCCCGATGGTCTCAGTTATCCGGGCGCTGAACGCGGCGTAGATCTCGGACGGTCCGCCGGCGACCGACTTGAGAACCTCGGACATGCCGTGCTTGGTCCCGAGGTAGTCGACGAACAGCAGCATCCACTCCCGGAGCGCCTCGACCGGCGGCGCCTCGGCGGCCAACCGCTCCGCCGCCGCGATGAGCTGCTCGATCTCGTTCCGGTAGACGGCGGCGATCAGCGCGTCGCGGGTCGGGAAATGGCGGTAGAGCGTGCCAATCCCCACGCCGGCCCTCCGCGCGATCTCCTCCAGGCTCGCCGCCGCCCCCTTCTCGGCGAAGACGGCCTTCGCATCCGCAAGCAGCCGCACGCGGTTCCGCTCCGCATCGGCGCGCGGTCGGCGCGAGGGGGATGGTTCACCGTCGGCGGGCATGGCGGGACGACTCCTTGATAACCGGAGGCATCCTCCGTATATTTCCGGAGGCCGCCTCCTCTTATCTTACACCATCGCCGGCTGAGCGTCAGCCGAGGGTGGGGGATTGCGGCCCAGCCAGGAGATCACGATGTCTGGACCTTTCCATGCCGAGTCGACCACGGACGAGGTTCTCGCGGGCGTCGACCTGAGCGGCAAGCGGGTGCTGGTGACGGGCGTCTCGGCCGGGCTGGGGGTGGAGACGGCCCGTTCGTTGGCGGCGCACGGGGCTCAGGTGGTCGGCGCGGTCCGGGACCTGGCCAAGGCGAAGCAGGCGACCGCCCACGTGGCCGCGGAGGCGGCGAACGGCGGGGGCCTGGAGTTGATCGAGCTGGACCTGGCCTCGCTGGCGAGCGTCCGCGCCTGCGCCGACGCCCTCATGGCCGACGGCCGGCCGATCGACGTGGTGATCGCCAACGCCGGCGTGATGGCGACGCCCCTGTCGAGGACGGCCGACGGCTTCGAGATGCAGTTCGGCACGAACCACCTGGGGCATTTCGTCCTGGTCAACCGGATCGCCGGGTTGATCCCCGAGGGCGGCCGACTGGTGAACGTCTCGTCGGCGGGGCATCGGTTCTCCGACGTGGACCTGGACGACCCGAATTTCGAGCACACGGAGTATGAGCCCTGGGCGGGCTACGGCCGGTCGAAGACGGCCAATATCCTGTTCGCCGTCGAGTTCGATCGCCGATGCCGCTCGCGAGGCGTGCGGGCCGCTGCGCTCCATCCGGGCGGCATCCAGACCGAACTGGCGCGGCACATCGACGGCAAGGCGATTGAGGAGCGGATCAACCAGATCAATGCTCAGTTGGCTGCTGAAGGCCGGCCGCCTTTCCGGTTCAAGACCATCCCGCAGGGGGCCGCGACCTCCGTCTGGGCCGGCTTCGTCGCCGACGCCGACGAGGTCGGCGGCCGCTATTGCGAGAACTGCCACGTCTCGGACTTCACCGACATGCCCACCAGCGCCATGAGCGAGGGCGTCCGCCCTTACGCCCTCGACCCCGAACGCGCGAAAGCCCTCTGGGCGAAGAGCGAGGAGATGGTGGGCGAGAAGTTCTGAGGGCTCGACCTGGCCCGAAAACCGCGGTGCGTCAGCCACGCCGCCCCGGCGGCGCGGCGGCGATTCTCGCGTGAATCCGTCTCGGCGAGCGGCTAAGATCGGGCGTCGAATCGATTCCTTCGCGAGGGTTTTGCCATGCTTCGGACGTCGATCGCGGGGTTGTTGGCGTGCGTTGGTCTCATTGCGTCGGCGGCGGCCGATGAGCCAGGCGCGCGGTACGCGGTCGTGGTCAAGAAGGAGGTCGCGGACGGCCCGTGGGGCAAGGTGGTCCGGGCCCTGGAGGCGAAGCATCGGGGGAAGACCTTCGCTTACGGCGAGTCGCCCGAGGAGGTCCGCAAGGAGGTCGGGGCGTATCACCCGCGCTACGTCTGCTTCGTCTGCCGACCGACCGAGGACTTCCCCTCCTTCGCCCTGACGGCCAACGCCTTCTGCCGCAAGCTCGACGACGACCCGTACGTCGACGCGATCTGGGGCATCCTCACCGGGTACGATGAGGACCAGGCGCTGGAGATGGTCCAGGCGGAGCCGATCGCCATCCGCCGGGCGTTCACCAAGACGCTCGGCCCGTGGCTGGACTGGGTGCCCGAGGGGGACTACGTGACCGAGTGGACCCGCGATCGGGGCCAGCTCGGCGAGAAGTCGCCGACCGGCGCCTTCTCGCCTCGTGACGGCGGCCCGAAGTCCGACGCCGACGACGCCCGGTACGTCCACGACCTCCTGACGCGCGACCGGTTCGACCTGATCATCGGCTCCGGCCACGGCGGGCATCACAACTGGATGCTCATGTATCCCCGAGGCCAGGGCTTCCTGACCGCCAAGCAGGGCCAGCTCACGATGACCGCCCCCGGCGTGGATCTGCCGCTCTCGGCGTCCCGGCCCAAGGTCTACTGGGCGGTCGGCAATTGCCTGACGGGCGTCGTGAACTCGGGCCGGAACGGCTTCCAGGACTCGTACGCCCTGGCCTGGATGAAGAACGGGGCGAAGCAGTACCTCGGCGCGGTCCAGTCCACCTGGTACGAGCTGAACTGGAACATGGCCGATTGGTTCCTCAAGCAGGAAGGGCGCTGGACGTTCTCGGAATCGCTCTTCCTCCTCCGCCAATGGTCGAATTATCTGCTGACCGAGAACGTCGTCACCGGCCGCGACCGCGAGGGGACCGAGTTCACCGACGGCATCTTCGTCCTCTACGGCGACCCCGCGTTGGAAGCCCGCGTCGAGAAGACCCGCGACCCCGCCCTGACCGAAACCCTCGACGTCCGTGAAGACGGCGACCTCGTCCGCATGTCCTACAAGGTGAAGGTGAACTTCGTCGGCGAGGGGAACAAGCGCACGGCGGAGAAGTACGACGGCTGGCGAATCTTCGCCTACCTTCTCCCCTTCCCAATCACCGACGCCAAGGTGGAATCCACCGACTTCGCCAAGGTCGTCCTCCCCGGCGAAACCCTCATCTGGGACGCCGGCAAGGGCCTCAAGGTGGGCGACGAACGATCCGTCGTCTTCACCGCCAAACGCGTGCGCGATTGAGCGTGGAATCGGTCCGCAACGGTCTTCCCCCCTCGCGGGGGAAGACAGACCGCGCAGCGGTCAGATGAGGGGGACGACCGGCGTCGGAATCGCATCCGATGCTAAATTCTCAAAGCACCGCCCCTTCCTCATCCAGCCGCTACGCGGACAAGGCCGTTTGTCGGACCTCCAGAGCCCTCGACCGACTCGTGATGATCCATCCGTCCGACTCCAGGACACGAGTCAGACCGTGGTCGGGTCGGGAAGGCCAAACCACTCGCACCATTCTCTGGCTCGTGCGGAGCCTGGTTCAAGATAGCCCGACGGCTCAGGCACAAAGACGGGGAAAATATCGTCGCATGGGCATCCAAGACGCGTCCAGTTCTCGATGAACTCGCCAAAACTCGGGCCCAGTCTGTAGCCATGGCCCCAGCCAAGTTCATGGCTGAGATAGACTACAGGTTGGGAGCCGGATTCGGTGATGTCGATCGCCAGAAAATCACCGTTGGCGATGGATTGGAACGCGAACTTGTTCGCCCATGACCGTCGTTCATGCTCGTAATCGGTGAAGCAATTCTCGGCGAGCCAGGCAACTTCCCGGTTGATCCGCACCAGATCCGCGAGCGCCCATTCGCACACTCCGGAGAAGACCCCAGATAGAGAGGCTGGCGGCTTCCGACCTTGCGGCAGGAACCAGAAGAACTCGACATCGCCTGAAAAGCCGAGCAGGACGTCCTTGAAATCCTGCGGAATCGACCGCCCCAACTCACGCTCGGCGTCTTCCACGTCCCACGGCGTCACGGGCGGACCGATTCGCAGCCGCATGCTGTTCCCGCCGAGAGACTCGCACGCGGATATGGCCCTCTGCCAGCGCAAAGGCCATTTTTCCCAGATCATGGGGTTCTCGCCTTGCGACGCATAGCCTTCACATCCTCCGGCGCGTATTCCCGAGGCTCAAGCTTCAGTCCGGTAGGGTCCGCTGTGCGGGCCTTCTTCATTTCGTACGCCCGGCGGTCCTTCGCCATCGCAATTCCCACCACTCCAAATCGGCCCGCACAGCGGCCCCTACAAAGCACAGTCTGATGTGCTGGCGACGGATCAATCGCCGTGGAGAATGCTCCGGAGCACAAACCTCAGAAAGTTGGCCGCAGCGCCAAGGAACGCGCCGACGAGCACGCCGGTCGCAATTCCCGAGAACACGGCTCCCGCGCACCATCCCCAGGGATCGCTGCGGTCGGGATCGGGATGCCTGCCCAGGACGAACAGCAGGACGTAGGGCGGGATCAACAAGATGGCACCGACGACCGCGTACCGGAGCAGCAACCGCGACGACGGCTCGACGGCCTCGGCTGAATCGGGGAGTCCAGCGGACCGCGGATCGCGCAGATACTCAAACGGATCCATCGCCAACTCCGTCGTTCACTGAGCGGTTACTCTTGATCTTCAAGCGGTCTCCCGCGAGCCGGTTTACTTGGCCGCCGCCTCGATCCGACGCGTCCAGATTTCGGGAGCGGCCTGGATTTCGTCGAGAAAACGAGCCGCAATCGCTGGGACGGGGTGCAAGCCCTGTTCCCAGGCCCGGAGCGTCTTGACGCTGACGCCGAGGAACTTCGCGAGAAGGGGTTGACTCGCGCCGAGCTTGCGGCGCACCGCCTTCACATCTTCCGGCGCGTATTCCCGAGGCTCAAGCTCGAGCTTCAGGGTACGCACCGTGAACTTCCTCCCGATCGGCTCGCCGGCCTCGAGCGCCTCCAGGAAGGCGTCCATGTCGGCGGCCATCTCGGCCCCGAGGGGCGTCAACCCGTCGTACTTGTTCATCGTCTGAACTTCTCCTGCTTCAGGGCCGCCCTGACCCTCGCCACTTGATCGGCGAAATAGTTGCGATCAGCCTCGCTGAGATTGTCCTGCTCGTGCTTATCGATAATCGTCCAGAGAAACACGAACCCAAGATCAGTCATGCTGAGATAGAAGACCCGGTAAGCGCCGCTCTTGCCGTGACCAGTTCCCGGAGGCACAAAACGACGCTTCCGAAGGCCGTTGGTTTTGGGGACGACTTTCCCCAACTGAGGGACGGCGATGATTTCGAGTTCCAGGACATGAATGTCGGCAAGAGTAAGGCCAAATCGATTGAACCGCACCTTAAAATGCGGCATTTCGATAATCGTCGGCATACTATCGATCTTGAGACGATACTGGCGAATCGCGGCCATGTGGGCTTCCGTATACATCGACCCACCCGTAACCGGATCATGTGGCCCAACGCTCTAACAACACGCTCTACACCCGAATAGTACCACCTAATGACACACCCAGCAATCGCCCCAGCCGTTCTTTTCTGGCCAACCGTACCATGAGAGGACACAGGTGGTTCAGAAAACGTGCGGGCAAAGGGTAACTCTGGCGGGAGAAGTCATTGGCGTCCTGGAAGTCGCCAAGCCATCTCACCAGCCCACAAAACAACCCGACCTCCTCCGACGGGGGGATGTCGGAAGAGGCCGGGTTGGGAGGGGTCGGGGGGTGGATCGGGCTGGGCTGGGGTCAGGGCTTCTCGGAGGTCTTGCCGTAGGGGCCGAACTTCATGGCGGCTTCGTTGACCTTGGCTCGGAAGGTTAGCAGGGCGTGGCCGATGAGGTGCAGGTCGTTGGCGGGGGCGGCTTCGGTGAGCTTGGCGGCCTCGCCGTCGAAGATGGTCTGGAGCAGGGGGGAGGACCAGACGCCCTGGCGGTCGTTGCCGGGGACGAAGACCGGCTGTTCCATGGTGATCGGCCGTTCCAGGAAGCTCCTGGTGACCATCGGGGTGGAGAGGGCCGTCATCGGGTACTTCTCCAGGCGGTCCCAGTCGCCGATCTTGACGGGCTCGGAGAGCTTCAGGCCCTGAGAGCGGAACGCCTTCTCGGTCAACTCGACGCAGTAGAAGGCGGCGTCGTCCGGGTTGAACTCGAAGTCGAAGGGGGTCTGCTGCTCGAACTTCGCCCGGCAGAAGTCCAGGACCGCCGGGATGCTCTTCTGAACCTCCGCCCGGGGCCGCTTGACGCCGAAGGAGCCGATGCAGTCGAGCATCCAGACCTCGAACGGCTGGCGCTGGACGCCGTCGGAGGAAGCGTCGTAGACCACGGGAATCCCGTTCTCAATCGCGACGATCCCCGTGTGCGAGAACCGGCTGTCGGTGGCCGCGGCGATGAACCGGCTGAGCGGGAAGACGCCGCCGAGAGCCTTGGCGTCGCCGAGGCGGAAGACCACGTCGCCGTCCTTCAGGACCGTCTTGCCCCAGGCCGCCCACTGAGTCAGCTTCGGGTTCGTCGGCAACGGCGGCAGTTCGCCGGTTTCGCGGGCCCGGGTCGCGGCCGGCCCCCAGAAGTTCCCCTTGAAGCTCGCGGGCTTCATCCAGTCGGTCGCTTCCGACGCGTCGTTGTGAGCCATCCCCAGGCCGGCCATCAGGCAGTAGAACCACAACATGGCGAATCCCCCCTCTTCGTCGTCTCGTCTCGTTCCCATCCGAGCCGACGTCCGGCTCGCTCGGAGGGTTATCACCATCGGGGACGCGACCGGACGCGGGATCATTACAATTTTTCTGAAAGGGAGGCCGGCCCAGCCCCGTTAGGTATGACGCGCATGGGACACCCGAAGGCGTCATCCTCTTCTCGCCTGGCGGGAGCAGGCGCCCGCGGGGGGGCCAATTCGATCGCCCCTATGTTGTTTCACGCGCGGAAGTCGACATCCGGATGTGCATCGACCTGGGTCGCATGATAGGCTTGTGTGGCCACGAATTGACGTAGGATGGTCGCAGGCCCGCAGACGGCGCGACCATGCAAGCGTGGCCGGATCAGTCCGCGGCTAGCCTTCTTCCGGTGCTCTTTCGCAAGGAGGTCTGAATTTCGTCCGCTCCCGGTGTTTAGGGAGATAACGACCCACGGATGCTCAACCTGACGCCGAACGACACAAGCTCCGAGGGGAGAGGACGATGACCACCACGCGACGAGCTGCCACCTGGACCACCCTGGCGACGCTGATCTCCGTGAGCCTGGCCGCGACCAACGCCGTCGCGGGAGGCTCGCCCCTCGCCGCGCCCGACGACGCCGAGTTGTTCGCCGCCTATCGGTCGGACGGCTCGAACCAGAAAGCCCAGACCTGGGACGATTACCGGAGTTGGGTCCACACCTTCTACAAGGGGAACTTCATGTCGGCCGGCTGGAGCCGGTTCGGCGAGGCGACCCTCAGCCCCGTGAAGGCCCCCGAAGCCCGTCAGGCCGTCGCCGGCGAACTCACCGAGCTGGGCCGGATCATCGGCCTGGAATGGGCCAAGGACGCCAGCGTCCGCAAGATCGACACCACCGACCTCAGACGCTGGAACGACCAGATCGCCGCCGCCCGCAAGATCGACGACGGCAGCGGCAAGGCGACCCTCGAAGCCCTCCGAGCCGTCCGCAAGCTCGCCGAAAGCCGGCGTTAACCCAAACGACTCCGGCGTGCGGCCTTGGATGCCGGCTCAGTCGCCGAAGGTCGTGACCTCGGGCCGGCCGTCGACGCCTCCTCGAACAACGGCGACGATGCGGGGGCCGAGGAGGACCACCATGTCCTTGGACTCATAACCCGTGCCGAGCGTCCCTTGGAAATGCTCGCACAGGTCGGCGAGTACTCCGAGGAGCGTGGCGTTCGAGGGCGGAGCCAGGGCGAACGACGAGAGGAAGCCGTTCTCGTCGTAGACACGATAGTGATCGCGTCGGAACTCCCAACTCTCCTGGATCTTCCCCGAGGGTCCCGGATCGTCACCCATCGGTCCGCCTTGCTGTTTGAAGAGGCCTGGCGACGCCTGTCGAAACTCGGCCGCGCCCTCTGTGAGTCTAACGCAGATCGGGCCTCGGACAACACCGCCGGGCCGACGAGACCGCGCGACGGCCGGGGCGGCCTGGGGTGGAGGACGAGAATCCGCCCGTCGCGGACGTTGCTCGAACGATACGCCGTGTCGGACCACCGTCGCACCAGGCCGTGATCCATGAGCCGAAATCACCCAGGTCGTCCCCCGCGGCCGGGCGCTTCGATCGCTCGGGGAGGCTTGTCCTTCCTCGCCCCGCTCCGTGGTCGGAGTCGCCCCCGAGGCTCGACGGGCTCGCGGCGGGCGGGCGGGCTCGGCAAGGCGATCGACGAGGCCCCCGAGATCGACGCCCAAAAGCTTGGTGAGCAGGCCCGTCGGCTCCTCGACGGGCCCCGGGGCGTCGGAGGTTGGGGGCGGCTCCAACGCCGACGGGGCCGCGCGGCCGACTTCAAGACCGCCGTTCTGAGCGTTGGTCAGCTCAGGAAATCCCGATCGATGGGCGTCTTCGATGTCTCGCCCCTGGACGGTTCCCGCTCGCTCAGGTCCCAGTAGGCTTCGACGGGATAACACGTTCGCACCCAGGCGAGACGCTCGCGGCCATCCGCGTCGACGACGGTCACGCGATATCGTCGGCAGTATCTGTCGAAGTCGAAGAACCAGTGCCGCGGAAACGGATGCCAGGGCAGGATATGCCCAATCCTGACGACGGTGCACCCGTTCCGGCGAGCCCATTCATGGACCCGTTGCTTGTTGGCGTTCTCCTGGAACTCGGTCGCCTTGAGGACGAGCGCGACCACAGACAGAATGAAGATTCCAGAGAAGAGATTCTCGAAGAAATGGGCCACGACCCGGCGTCCCCTCTTATAACCGTCGACCGACTCTCCTCCCTGAGGATAACCACGAATCGAGGGCCGTGCCCACCTCTTGCGATGGGCGACGGCCTCTCGATCGATGGGCACCGATCCATGGTCGCGAAAAGCGTGACGCGACACGTGGGCGTCCGCTGAATAGGAAAGGCCGAGACAGGCCACGGATGGACGCGGATGAACACGGATGGGAGCCAGGAAGAGAAGAAAGAGGGCGAACATCCATGAGGATCTCCTCTCGATCTGCGTTCATCCGTGTTCATCCGTGGTCGTTTTCCGGATGGAGTCGCGGCCATGCGACCCGGCGATTCAATCGAGGAGGAACGGTTCGAGCGTGGTTTCCGAGGAACCGACGGTCGCTTTGGGGCCGGTGTCCGGGTTGGCGTGCTTTCCCTTCCAGACGTCGAACTCGGTGTCCAGCCCCCGCTTATCGGCTCCCGTCTTCAAGAGTTCGAACGTGACCGAATATTCGCCCGGCGGAGCGCCGTCCATGGGTGCCGCGGTGCTCAGGACGAACCGGCCGTCCTGGCCGGTCATTCCGTTCGGGGTGAACGTCATGTTGAATTTCGGGTGGAGCGTCACCTTCACCCCTGCGACCGGCTTGCCCTTGAACATCACCGTGCCGGACGTCGGCACGGTCCGAGGGGCCGAGATGCCCTCCCCGGCGCATCCGACCACCGCCGCCGAGATGAAGACGACCAGAACAAGGCGATTAGTAGGCATCGGAGCTGATCACCTCGCCGCCGTTGCGGCTGCCGAGCGCCTTGTACGTGGCCATGTTGACGCTCTGCTTGATGAACCGGACGCTGCCGTCGCAGAGCAGGAAGTTGCACCCGCCGGGGTGCTGGCTGCGGAACGAATAGATCGGGCTCTTGTAGAGGATGTCGGTCAGGGCGGCCGGGTCGGTGATGGTCCGGGCGTAATAGGGGCCGGTCAGCGTGTTCATCGGCACGGTGGTGCGGCCCTCGCTGTAGTAGTCGCCGCCGCTGGATCCCCAGGCGATCGGTCCGCCCGACGCCACCGCCGTGGTGCCGATGGACACGCTGTTCACCGTCGTCGTGGTATAGCCCTTGAGGATGTTGTGCATCTCGCCGGCAGCGATCGTGTTGGACAGCCCGTCGGTGATGCTCTGGAAGTTGATCCTGTACGAGCTCTCGGGCTGCCACCAGGTTGGGTCAGCGGTGTGCCGGGCCGCCAGCGTCACGCCGGTGTTGTAATCCAGGCCGGCGTCCATCTTCGAGATGAACACCCCGTCGGAGGGCGTGAACCCGTACGCCTGCCCCGGTTTATTGATGTCGCCCGCCTGGGCGGGAGCGTGGACGATGCAGTTGCCGCGGTTCCACCCGTAGCTCGCGTAATCGGCGAACACCGGGTTGAGCGGCGGCGGCATGGAAGGGCACAGGAAGACCGACAAGGGAGCCCTGGCCAGTGAGACGTTGGCCAGGCCGTTGGCAGCTGCGGGGACGGTGGAAGTGGCGACGAGGTTGATGTTGAACGAGTTATAGAGGTTGTTCTGCTCGATGTACGGCAGCAGTTCGAAGGCCACCGGATAATGGCGGAAGCGGTAGAAGATGTTCTGCATGCCCGGGTTGGTGTCCTCGCAGCCGCCGCCGCAATAGCTCATGTTCGGCAGCGTCTGCTGGATGTCGTGGAACGAATGGACGGCGATACCCATCTGCTTCATGTTGTTGACGCACTGCATGCGTCGGCCGGCCTCGCGCGCCGACTGGACGGCCGGCAGCAACAGGGCGATGAGCACCGCAATAATGGCGATAACCACCAATAACTCGATCAGCGTGAAGCCAGACCGGGATCGTCGAAGAGACCTCGTCATTGCAAGCACCTCTCGGCGGTAAGGGATGAAGGCGAAATGCGGTCGGTCGTGATTAGGCGCATCAGGCTCGTCGGTCATCGCCCGCTTCACGGCAAGGGCCGACTCTCGTCCGGAGGGGCCGCTCGGAGCGGCGCCTCGTTCGCGCCGGGACGGACGATGACGCGCCAGGGGGACCTGGTTGGATCGGCGTAACGGCCCTGGAATCGGTCGTGCGTCACAAGGTCCTCCTCGCACTCGTCCCACGGCTTTGAGTCGTCCGGCCAGACGATGGTGACGGCGTACTCGCCGGCGGGGGCGCCGTCGCCGGCCGTGTAGGTCGTCAGTCGGTACGCTCCGTCGGGACCGGTGCTCGCGACGGAGAGAACCGCCGGCGAGCCTGCGCGGTCAAGCGGGTGAAAGGCGATCATCGCGTTCGCCGCCGGCTGGCCGTTGACCGTAAGCGTCCCCGCGACGGGATAGACGGTCGCCTGGCCAGATCCCCCGCAGCCGACGAGGCCGGCGAGGAGAACGGCGTGGACCGACCGGGCGTCAAGGACGACGCGACGCTTCGGCGTGGTACCGTCGGATAGACGCAACTTGATCGCAACTCCCGTATCGATGCGGCAACCGGGATGAGATTGATCGGAGAGGCGCCGTTTGGAAATCACTCATCACTGAGCCCGGCGATTGCCAGGCGACCGTGAATAGCAATTAACATACCAGGCCGTTTTGTGCGGTTTTCGCCGTCGATTCACGGGCGCAATACTTCACGGGTGGACAAACATTGTCCACGGACGGCCATCCGCCCGCCGCCGCAGGCCAGTCGAGAATTGAGGCGCAGCAACGGCCGGACGGACGGCAAACCGGGCTCGGGTTCCTGATCGAGTTGAAAGCCTCGCACGGCTGCCGGGGGCAGTCGGAGGCGATGCGCAAGGCACGAGCCCTGGACCGGAGGGAGGAGACCCGAAACCTGCCCCAAGCGAGAGCGGGCTCCGGCGGAGGAGAATGGGAAGTGACGCCCAACGCGCGGGGTTCGGCGCATCGGATCGAATTCGGCGGCGGGGCGCCTGTCCCCATGCTCCGGGGACGCCCAGACCGCTCCAGAGGAAACGGAGACAGGCGCATCCGCGATGCTGCGGAGCGAGTCCCCGTTCTCACCCAAAGGCACCGCCTCGCTCCCGTCGCTCAGAACGGCGGGAGCGAGGCGGTCGGTCGACGTCCATTGACGAGGGCGTATCGTCGGATCAGTAAGCGTCGGAGCTGATGATCTCGCCCCCCTTGGTGGTGGAGAGGGCGCGGTAGGTCAGCAGGTTGATCGAGTTCTTGAGGAAGTGGACCGAGCCGTCGCCGAACAGTGTGTTCACGCCGCCGGAGTGCCGGCTGCGGGCGATGTTGTACAGCGGCACGGTTGTTGTGGGGGCCGTGCAGGGCGGGTTCTGCTGGAACGGATAGATGCAATAGCCGCCGCTCTCCGTGACGTCCGGATCGGCCGAGTTGGGCCCCGACCAGGCCGTGTAGTTGCAGGCGCTGCCCCACCAGGAGAAGCCTCGGAGATCGTACGAGGCGGCGTACTGGCCCAGCCCGGCCCCCTTGGTCCCGACCACGCATTCGGAAATGAGCATTGTATTGCTCAGACCGTCGTTGAAGGCGCTGAAGGGAACGACCACCTGCCCGGACATCCCTAGCGAGGTGTTCAGCAGCTTGGCGTCCAGCTCCGAGAACGGCGCGCCGCCGAAGGTGACGTTGTTGTAGGACGCGGTCTGCTGCGAGTTCAGGTTGCCGAAGTTGCAGACGTAGTTCTGCGAGGTCACATCGAAGCGGGCGCCGTTGACGGTCGTGCCGATCCCAGTCAGGCTCGTCCCGCCGCCGTCGCTCGGGCACATGTAGGCGGGGACGCGCGTCGCGGAGACCGTGACGTTGGCCACGCCCGCGTAGCGGAACGGGGCGTCGAGGGCGGTGTTGTACCATGCGTAGTCGCCGCCGAAATTCCAGGCGTTGAAGAGCGCCTGCTGCTCAACCCCCGGCAGGGTGAACAGGAGCCAGGTCCCCCAACAGCAGCTCTTCCGGCCCGAGGGGAGGCAACCGTTGGTACTCTCGTAGTTGTGCATCGACAGCCCGATCTGCTTCAGGTTGTTGACGCACTGGGCGCGGCGAGCGGCCTCGCGGGCGGACTGCACGGCCGGAAGCAAAAGGGCGATCAGGACGGCGATGATGGCGATCACCACCAGCAGCTCGATCAGCGTGAAACCGCCTCGTCGGATTTTCGTCATATGAAGCTCCTCTAATAGCTCAATAAGTGATGCTCAGGAGTTCGAAAGACGTCGACGGAACCCACGGCGGGGGGACGTCGACCAGAGGGGGGGAAGCGACGTGGAGCGGATCAAGGAGGCCCCGCCGACGCGGCGAGCACCTCATGAGACGATCGGCGCGGGGCCGGGTTCGGCCGGGCGCGAGCCTGTGGGTTACTTCGTGGGCTTGGCGGTCGACAGGGCGAACTGAAAGTCGTTCGGGATCCCGGCCTTCACCTCGGCGGCCAGCTTCGTGTCGGAGTTGTACATCGGCGGGATCGCGTCCTTCGGGATCGACGGGGGCATGCCCGGCGCCCCCCCGTTCAGGGACTCGCTCTCTTTTTTCTCCTCGCCCACTGATGAGGATATTTTCACTGAGTACTTGCCTGGAATCAGGCCCTGTTCCTTCGCGATGTTGTACTTGCCGTCAATGACCGTGAAGTTCCCCTGGGTCGGATTGTTGGGGTCGACCGGCAGGAAGAGGGCGATCCCCGACTTGAGCGGCTTCCCATCCACCGTCACGCCGCCGGAAACCGCCTCGCGCGGCAGGCCGTCGCCGGCCTCTCCTCCACAACCCGCAAGTCCGCACGCAGCCAGGACGGCCGCTGCGCACGCATAATACGAACGAACGATCGAGCATCTCTTCATCATTGGTCGGAAGCCCTCGCTTGTCGACCGCGACGATTCGAAGACGACGCGGCGAATCCCGGTGAGGAAGGGGAACGCAGGCGGAGATGACGTTCAACGCGACCCGGCCGCCGTGAAGGGGCGAGGAGCAGATCCGACGGCCTCTGCATTGCCGTGAGGGCCTTCGGCGAAGCCGAGTCGCCGCGGCCATTTTTGCATGGGAACAGGCGGAGCCATGCTCGGCAGCGGGAGGCCGATTGTCAAGAAAAAAAGCAGCCTTCCGAAACGAACCTAATGACCGAAAAATATAAGCCAGCGAACCCTTGTACGCATGTCGATCGCACAGCGGGTCGAGCGCGTCCGGCCGCCTCGGGAATGGGTCGCGACACGCCGACAGGCTGGGCTCGGCGGCATGGTCGCACCCGTGCGAGGCGCCGTCCGAATCCATTCGTTCTCGCCAAATCCCAGCAATTCTTGATGTTAGGCCATTACGATATTATTCGTCGATTCGACGTGCCAGCCTGGCCCCATCCGGCCGGACTCGGAAGAGGGTGAACGCGCGGTCCCAGCGTGCTTCGGGGCCCTTCGCGAGGACCTCCACGGCGCCGGACTGCTCCAGGGCGGCTCGGTCGCGGTCGCGGGCGAGGACCGCGACGGAAGGGGTCGGCGGCAGGGAAGGGGGGGCCTCGTTGATCGTCCAGGAGGCCCGCCGGCCCATGTAGTAGAGGCGGACGCCCAGGTCGTGGGGGATCGGGCCGAAGGGGGTGGGGTAGGGCTCGCGGTCCCAGTCGTCGTAGAGCAGGACGATGGGTTCGTCGGCGGGGACCAGGCGGCCGACCTCTTCGTAGAAGGTCGGCTCGGCGCTCCGGTGCTCGAACCTGGGGGCGATCAGGCCGAAGCCCACGCCGAAGCCCGCCGCCAGCAGGACGAACGTCGCCACGGCCAGCCGACGAACCCGAGCGACGGGGCGTCCGATCGCGACGAGACGATCGCCCAGGAGGTCGAGGGCTATCGCCGCCCAGGTCGACCAGGCGATTATGGCGTAGATGGCGTAGTGCCCGTTGCGGCCGCCGGGGAGCGAGACCATCGCCAGCGGCACGGCCGACCACGCCCAGAGGAGCTTGTCGCCGGCCTCGCGACGCCGGATCGACAGCCAACCGCCCAGGATCGCCAGCGGCACCCACGGCATCCCCTGGGCCAGCAGACTGACAAGGTACTCGCCGGGCTTCTCCCCCGCGAAGAACCCGTGGCCGACCTGCGGGCCGAGGCGGTCGGCGACGTGCATGAACCAGAGCGACGCCGCCCCCTCGCCGTGCTGGCGGAGCATCAGCAGCGGCCAGGCGAACGTCAACAAGGTCGCGACCAGCCAGCCCGCCGGGTGGACGAACCGTCGCCAACCGCCGAGCCGACCGTCCCAGAGCAAGGTCGCGACTGACGCCGCCCCCGCCATCGCCGCGCCGAAGCCGATCCCCTTGACCAGCGACATCAACCCCAGCAGCAGGAAGAAGGCCCAGCGCCAGCCTCGCGAGTTGGGCTCGTCGTCGTCGCGGACCCTGTCGAAGGCGGCCATCGTCCAGGCGAACATCGCGGCGAGCAGGATGTCCGCCTCGGCGAGCCTCCCCCGCATCACGGCCCAGACCGTCGTGGCCTGCACCGCGCCGGCGAGCAGGCCGACGCGGTCGCCGAAGCGTTTCCGGGCGGCGAACGCCACCCCCAGCGCCAGGGCGATCGCGGCCAGGGCCGAGGGGATCCGCGCTGCGATCGGCGAGACCTCCCCCATCAGCCTTCCCATCGCCGCCGCCGCCCAGAATGGCAGGGGCGGTTTTTCCAGCCAGGGCCGCCCGGCGATGGTGGGGTTCGACCACGACCCGGACGCGAGGATCTCGCTCCCCCCCTGCGCCACGAAGGCCTCATGGTACGACAGCCGAGACCACCCCAGCCCCGGCCCAACCGCCAGCAGCGCAAGCCCCGCCACCGCTAGCCAGAAACGCCCGCGCCGATCGCCGTCGATCCCCGTCCTCATCCCCTGGGCTCCTTCCCCGGTGTTCCCCCGCGCGCGAGGCGGCGGGATGATCCGGGATCGGCCCGATGCTGTCAACCCGGACGAGCGGCGAGATCGCCCCGCACCGAGCCGGTCTGGATTGGCTCCGTTCTGCGATCGAAGCGGCCGAACCCATCGAACGCAACATGAATCTGAAAAGCACGTTGCATCCGAAAACCACCGCACATCGATTGGGTTCGTCCGCTCACTTTCACGCACGTCGCACGTCCGTCCGGCGCTCCGCATCCGTCATCCGCCATGTCAAAGAGCACTCGGCCCCTCTATAGGGGAAAGTACCCCACAACGTCGAAATCTGATCGGGTCGCCAGGCGTCTCATCAACCTGGGCCAATCTTCCCCCGCCGGAGACGCATGGGGACTGGCTCCCGGCCGCCGTCGGCCCCTACGGAATCGGCCGACCCGATCGGTCAGTTCGCTCCGCAGCGTCGCGGAGTAAGCTATCTCCGCTTCCTCTGGCAAACTCTCAGCGATGCTGAGGGTTTTCCGCGCACCTGGAGGTTACCCTCGAAAGAGACTCCAAGAGTCCGCCGCCCGACCGTCGCCGCCCTTTCCTCTTCCCAGGAGCGAACCCGATGACGTGGCTGATGAGACGGAAGACCCTCGCCGGAGCCGCTGCTCTGTTCCTCGTCACGGCGGGAGTCGCCGTTCAGGGAGGTCGGCAGGCTCCTCCGAAGGCTGAGGACGCCCCGCCGCCAACCGCTCGCGATCTGGCTCGCCAGCAGCTCGAACTGGCCGATCAGGCCGTGGACGTCACGCGACGACTGGTCGAGGCGGGTCGCGCCAACGCCAGCGACGGGACCTTGCTCCTCTGGGAACGCCGCCGGCTGGAGGCCCTTCGGAAAACGGGGGCCGGCAAGGCCGAGATGATCGCGGCGCTGGAGAAATACATCGAGAGCATGAAGCACCTCGAAGCCATCGCCGAGGCGCGACGCGAAAGGGCCCTGACCACCTCGCTGGAGGTCTACGACGCCCGGTTCCAACGCCTCGAAGGCGAGATCTGGCTGAACGAGGAGAAGGCCCGCTGAGCCGGCCGTCGAACCTCGACCCGGATTGGCTTCGCCCCACGACCGAAGCCGTCGCCCACAACAATCACAACTTGCCTCCAAAACTGAAGTTGCATGCCCCACGAGGTTCACCGCGGCTGGGTTCGTTCGATCACTTTTCACGCGCGTTGCAACGCGGTGTTCGCTCCGCATCCGTCGTTCGACATGCCAGAGAACATCGGTCCCGCTGTAAGGGAGAATACCCCACGGAGTCGAAATCTGATCGGGCCGGAGGAAGGGCGAGGCAGTTGGGCGAACCCCACCCTTCGCATCGCCGTCTGACGGCACGGGGCCGATCGACGGGGTCGGTCCATTGGCGTCCGGATCGTCCAGGGGATCGGCGATGAAGAGGGGATCGCAGGAATCGCGGCAACGGCGTCTCCTGCGGCTTCACCACGGGCCGTACACCGCCCTGACGGTCCGCTATGGGAGGCGATATCTCGTCGATTACCCGGACGACGGGGCCGCATGGCTCGTCGTGGGCGATGCGCTGGTCTCGCTCGCCCGATACGAGGAGGCCGAGCAAGCCCTGGCGAAGGCCATCGAACACTGGAAGCCGGAAAAGCGACGCATCCCCATCATGCACATGGGCCATCTCTTCCATGAGGCCGGCGACCACGAACAGGCCGCGGAGTGGTATCGTCGGGCGATCGAGGCCGATCCCGACGATGCCGGGGGCTACATCTACCTGGGCGGCATGCTCGCAAAACAGGGCCGGCTGTATGACGCGGAGGAGGCCACCCGAAAGGCCGTAACCTGCACCAGGGGTTGCATCGACGAGGCTTATCTCAACCTGGGCCAGATCCTCCGCGCCCGCGATCGCCTCGCCGAGGCCGCCGAGTGCTTCCGCGAGGCGCTCCGCCGAGACCCGGACTATCGTGAGGCCCACCGGGCGTTGCGGGACGTCGAACTCTGCATCAAGCTGGAAGCGGGCGGTTGATCCCTTCCGAAGTCGCGGAGACGTCGCCGTGGACCCGATCCGGCTCTTCAAGAGGTTTCGACGACGGCTGGTCGGCGGCGAGGTTACGTTCATTCGGCTCATGTGCAACTCGCTGCTAATCTACGTCGATTGCGAGCCGGGCGACGGACAGGGGCTCACCCTCTGGCTCGAACCGGCCTGGCACGTCACCACGCCCCAAGGGGTGGTCGCCGGCTCTTGCCAGGCGCAGGGGGAGGCCGAGGTGGGACGACCAACCCGAGAGGAACTCGACCGGGTCTGGGATTTACTAGCGCCGGCCCTGCTCAACCGGCCGATCGAATCGATCCGCATCAACGTTCGGTCGCAGGACCTGATCGTGACGGTCGAGGGAGGCAACCGCGTCCGGACGTTCGTTTCGAATCCCGAAGACGACCACACCTGGCATATTCGCGACAACTCGACGGGGTTGATGGTCTATGGGTCACCCGCCGGGCTTGAGGTCCATCGGGGCAAACCCTGACCCGACCTGGATCAGAGCAGCTTCAGCCCGCCCGTGATCGGGTCGATCCGCTCCGCGAAGTCCGGCCCGACGGCGCAGCAGGTGGGGGTTGGGATTCCGTGGAACTCGGTGCGGCCGGCGTCGACGCAGAGTTGGACGAGGACGCCGGCGGCTCGGGCGCGGTCGACGACGGCCAGCAGTTCCTCCTCGGAGTCCACCCGGACGCAGACCTTCGTGAACGGGCCTTCCAGCCATCGGCGTTCGGCCTCGGTGAACGCGTAGCCCGGCTGGCGGATCCGGAGCGACAGCCAGATCATCGCCGCGTGCGCGCCCTGGGCGATCTCCTTGCCGCGGCGCATCCCCAGGTCGCGACGCATCACGATCACCTGCTTAGGCTCGGACGATTCCATGTTCATCTGTTCCGGAAAGAGACGCCAAGGTTCGGGGCGACGGCCGAAGGACGCGACCGCATGATGTGGACAGCATGGGTTGACGACAAGCCACTTTATCAGGGGTCGCG